>NZ_JBEXPH010000283.1:0-8153 GCF_040611955.1 Streptomyces sp. NPDC006510
CCGGGCCGCCCGGCAGGCCGGCCGGACGGGCCAGCAACTGTCCCGTCCGATGGCCGTCGCACTGCGCAACACAGCATTGCGACTGACCCCGTCCCGCGTCATCGTCCGCACGATCCTGCGCCATGCCGACTGGACGCCCCCGAGGCTGGACTGACCGCGGGACGGGCACGGGGGCGACGGCCGGGCGGCGGCGCCGTACGTCAGTAGGCCCCGAAGACGTTGTCGATGGAGCCGTACTTGGCGGCCGCGTAGTTGCACGCTGCCGTGATGTTGGCGACGGGGTCGTAGCTGTCCATCGCGGTGCCGGGCACGTGGTAGGCCCGGAACGTCGGGTCGATGATCTGGAGGAGACCCTTGGACGGCGTCCCGGCAGCGGCGTTCGAGTCCCAGTTGTTGATGGCCAGGGGGTTGCCGGAGGACTCGCGCATGACGTTGCGGTGGATGCCGTCGTAGCTGCCGGGGATGCCGTGCTTGGCCATGACGGCCAGCGACTCCTTGATCCAGCCGTCCAGATTGTTGGTGTACGTCGCGGGCTGCGCGGCCGGTGCGGCGGCGCTGACGGACTGCGCCTGCGCCGCCGAGGCGGCCTGGGCACCGATCAGCGGAAGCATGAGGGCGGCTGCGCCCGTGCCCACGGCGATGAGACCCCGGGTCAGCGAGGTGGACTTGCGACGACGGTACGTACCCGTTGCGGGCATGGTGGATTCCTCTCCGTCGCCTGCGAGGTGAGCTGTCGGGTTCAGGCTGGAGATGCCTGGCCGCACATGAGCGCGACTTCACCCCGAGCCGTTCCGGAATCCGGATCGGCGGCTTACCTGGGTCCCCCGCTCCTGCCGTACATGAGTGGTCGGATTGCCGGACGGCGGCAGGATTCGGCGTTCCGTCCGGATTGACGGTGACCGTAGGCGAGAGGGGCGGAAAGCGACAAGCCCCCAATTTCCGAATGCAATTCACCCACAAGATCGAATAACGGGAATTCCGGTAATCCACCTCACACCGCGCGGCCCCTTTCCCTTGCACCGAAAGGAAACCGCCGCACGCGGCACGCCGCCCGGGAGGCCAAACGTGACTCGCGCCACGAAACCCCAAAACGGGCATTTCGCATCGCATCCAAAAGTCGCAAAGATGGCGAATAGCCCTCTTATTTAACTAAACAAGCAATTCTCATCAATACCCCATATCGGACACAGGTTTCGCCGTGCGGAGCTCGCGCCCCCGCCGTCGCCCGGCACCGGGCGGCATTGCCTTCCCTCCTCCCTGCCGTTATGGTCTCGGTGTCCTGTTGTCTCCGATTGAGGTGGACGTTGCGCATCTGAGGTTCGCGAACATCGCGCCGTACGGCTCCGCCCGTACGCCCGTCACGCTGTAGCAGTGCTACGCGCTGCCCGTGACCCCGCGTGGATGCGACCTCGGTGCATGAGCCGTCCCTCGATCTTCAGGACCGCCGCACCTCCCTCTGCTGCCCGGTCGCCGCGTGGTGCTCGCATATGAAGCCCCCCATTCACCGCGCTTGCGAATGCGAGGAACACCATGGCGACACCCACCACCCCCAGCGCCTCCCTCACCTGCTCGGCCCTGTCCTTCCGGTGGCCGGACGGCACCACCGTCTTCGACGGGCTCTCGCTCAGCATCGGCCGGGGCCGCGTCGGTCTCGTCGGCGCCAACGGTGCGGGCAAGTCCACACTGCTTCGACTGCTCGCCGGTCAACTGCGCCCGTCCCAGGGGACGGTGACCGTCGGCGGCGGCCTCGCCCACCTTCCGCAGAACATCACCCTCGACACCACACTGCGGGTGGACCGGGCCCTGGGCATCGCCGAGCGGCGCGGCGCGCTGCGCGCCATCGAGGCCGGGGACATCGACGAGAAACACTTCGAGACGATCGGCGACGACTGGGACGTCGAGGAACGGGCTCTGGCGACACTGGGCTCACTCGGACTCGGCGGCATCGAACTGGACCGCACCGTGGGCCGGTTGTCCGGCGGCGAGACCGTCCTGCTGCGCCTGGCCGCGCTGCTGCTGGAACGCCCCGATGTCCTGCTCCTGGACGAGCCCACCAACAACCTCGATGTGTTCGCGCGCCGGAGGCTCTACGAGGCCGTCGACTCCTGGCGCTCGGGCGTACTGGTCGTGGTCAGCCATGACCGCGAACTGCTGGAGCGCGTGGACCGCATCGCCGAACTACGCACCGGATCCGTGAACTGGTACGGCGGCGGCTGGTCCGCGTACGAGGAGGCCGTGGCCGCCGAACAGGGGGCCGCCGGGCGTCTGTTGCGGGCCGCCGAGGCCGATGTACGGCGCCAGAAACGCGAACTGGAGGAAACCCATGTGAAGCTGGCCCGGCGCCGGCGGAACGGCAGGAGGATCGAGGCCGAGGGCGGCCTCCCGAAGATCCTGGCCGGCCGCCGGAAGCGGTCCGCACAGGAGTCGGCGGGCAAACTTCGCGGCGTTCACGAGGAGCGTCTCAGCGAGGCGCGCGAGCGCCGGGAGGAGGCCGCGGACGCGATCCGCGACGATGCCGAGATCCGCGTGAGCCTGCCGCACACGGCGGTGCCCGCCGGACGCACCGTGTTGAGCCTGCACGAGTTGCGCCCCCAGTTCGGCAGGCTGCACGAGGGCAGCCTGCATGTGCACGGGCCCGAGCGGATCGCGCTCGTCGGTCGCAACGGCGCCGGGAAGACGACGCTGCTGCGCACTCTCACCGGTGAACTGTCCCCCTTGTCCGGCGAGGCCAGGACCTTCGTGCCGGTGCGGTTCCTTCCGCAACGGCTCGATGTGCTGGACGAGGAACTGAGCGTCGCCGCGAATGTGGCCCGCATGGCGCCCGGGGTCACCGACAACCACATCCGTGCCCAGCTCGCGCGCTTCCTGTTCCAGGGGAAGCGTGCGGAGCAGGCGGCGGGCACGCTGTCGGGCGGAGAACGCTTCCGTGCCGCCCTCGCGGCGACGATGCTCGCCGCACCGGCCCCGCAGCTGCTGATGATGGACGAACCGACCAACAACCTCGACATCGCCAGCGTGCGGCAGCTGACCGGTGCGCTCGCTTCGTACGAGGGCGCGCTCCTGATCGCCAGTCACGATCTGCCGTTCCTCGAATCGGTCGGCATCACCCGGTGGCTGCTGGTCGGGGAAGAGCTCCGGGAGACCACCGCGCAGGAGGTGGCCGACCTGCTCGCGGCGCCGGAGGCCGTCGGCGGGCAGGTGTTCTCGTAGCGGTGCCCCAGGAAGGGTGCGGGCCTTCGCATGACTTCATCCGGACCGTCACGCGAAGGCCCGCACCCCTGCCGGGATCAGAGCCTGTCGATGATCTTGTTCATCTGCGCGATCTCGGCGGTCTGGGCCGTGACGACGGCTTCGGCAAGCTTCTTCGCGGCGGCGTTGTCGCCGTTCTTCTGCTCGTCCTCGGCCATGGCGACCGCGCCCTGGTGGTGCCCGATCATGAGCTGGGCGAACTTCTTGTCGAAGTCCTTGCCCTTGGCGGCCTCCAGGTCGCTCATGTCCTTGTCGGACATCATTCCGGGCATTCCCGAATCGCCCGAGCCGTGGTCCATCCCGGGCATGTCACCCATCGAGGCCGAGGGCAGCGGCTTGCCCCACGACGTCAGCCAGCCCTTCATCGTGTTGATCTCGGGGTCCTGGGCCTTCTCGATCGCGGTGGCCAGCTTCTTGATCTCGGTGTCGGCGGCGCGGCCGTCGGCCAGCTTCGCCATCTCGATGGCCTGCTCGTGGTGCGGGATCATCTGCTGCGCGAACTTCACGTCCGCGTCGTTGAACGCGCCGCCGGGGGTGGCCGGTGCGGAGGCGCCGGCCGAGCCGTGGTCCATGCCGGGCATGGACGAACCGTCGGACTTCGAGCCGTCGGAGGAGCCGCAGGCCGCCAGTGCCAGAGCGAGGGCGGCGACGGTGCCGGCGGCCGCGAGCGTGCGGCGGCGGGCAGCGGAGGACTGGGAAGCGGACATCACAGGTTCTTTCCAGGTGGACGCACCACATCCGTGGCGCGCGAAAGGGGCAGGGTCATCCGGCCGGTCCGGCCTCTGAAGGCCGTGGACCGGCGGATTCCTGTCACGTCCGCGCGATGCACACCTGGAGCAGCAGATCCCGTCCGGCGAACGGCGGTCCCCGCCGGGCCGGTCCGCGTACGGCCGTACCCCGCCCGGCGAGCGCCCGAACGGCCAGGAGCACCAGGCCCAGCGCCATCAGCAGCGGCAGCACCCGGTCACGGACATGAGTGAATACGCACGACTCGCCGTTCGTCTCGGGCACGGCGGCGGCTGCGTGAGCGGAGCCGTGCTCGCCCCGCATGGCGGAGTGGCCGGCACCTGTCGTCATGGACACGGGCGCCGCCGCCGTCACGGCCATCGCGTCATGACAGCCCTCCGCGGCGCTCGCCGGCGCTCCGTGCATGAGGAACAGTCCGAGCAGGACGGCGCAGAGCACGAGCAGCCGGGACGCTCCCGGTGTGCGTGTCCGTTCGCGATCCACGGCTGCCTCGAATGCTCGGTCGTACGGGTCCTGCGGTGCCTGTCGCCCGACGATACCCCCACAGGGTTTCCTGTTCCGTAGCGCCCCGCCCCCTGCCGGACACCTTGCTCGGCTACCGTGCCCCGGAACTGCGCATCCGTACCGACTGCGGGACCCGCCCGCGCGGGTTGCGCGGCTGGGAGTGGGCGATGACCACGTCGACGTCGGCGGCGACGGGCGGGCTGAAGCGCCGGCTGGGTGTGTTCGACTCCGTGGTGATCGGCCTGGGTTCGATGATCGGGGCGGGCATCTTCGTCGCACCGTCGCCCGCCGCGGGCGCGGCCGGGTCCGGGCTGCTGCTGGGCCTGGGGCTGGCCGCGCTGGTGGCGTACTGCAACGCGACGTCCTCCGCCCGGCTGGCCGGCCGATACCCGGAGTCCGGCGGCACCTATGTGTACGGCCGGGAACGTCTCGGCGAGTTCTGGGGATACCTCGCCGGATGGGGTTTCGTCGTCGGCAAGACGGCCTCCTGCGCGGCGATGTCACTGACCGTCGGCTCCTACGTGTGGCCCGGCCACGAGCACGCGGTGGCCGTCGCGGCGGTGGTTGCCTTGACCGCGCTCAACTGCACCGGCGTACACAAGTCCGCCCGGCTGACCCGGGTGATCGTCGCGTTCGTCCTCGCTGTCCTCGCGGCGGTCGTCGCCGCCTGCCTCGGCAGCGGTGCCGCACAGACCGGGCGACTGGCCACGGGCGCGGACGCCACCGCCGGTGGCGTGCTCCAGGCCGCCGGTCTGCTGTTCTTCGCGTTCGCCGGATACGCGCGGATCGCCACTCTCGGCGAGGAGGTCCGCGACCCGCGACGCACCATCCCCCGCGCGATCCCGCTCGCACTGGGCATCGCCCTGCTCGTCTACGCGGCCGTCACTGTCACACTGCTCGCCGTCCTGGGGCCCGACCGCCTCGCCCACGCCCCGGCCGCGGCGGCCGAGGCCGCACGCGTCGCCGGCGTCCCCGGTCTTGTGCCCGTGGTCCGGGCCGGCGCGGCCGTGGCCGCGCTCGGCTCGCTCCTCGCGCTCATCCTCGGTGTGTCACGCACCACCCTGGCCATGGCCCGCGACCACCATCTGCCGCATGTCCTCGCCGCGGTCCACCCGCGCTTCGAGGTGCCGCACCGGGCGGAGCTCGCCGTGGGCGCCGTCGTCGCGGTCCTCGCCGCCACGACGGACGTCCGCGGGGCGATCGGCTTCTCCTCGTTCGGCGTCCTCGCGTACTACGCCATCGCCAACGCCGCCGCCTGGACGCTCACCCCGGACGAGGGCCGTCCGCCGCGCGCCGTCCCGGTCATCGGACTGGCCGGCTGTCTGCTGCTCGCCTTCGCACTGCCGTCGGCGTCGGTCGTCTCCGGCACCGCGGTGCTCACGGCCGGTGCACTGGCCTACGGCGTACGCAGGGCCCTTCGCCACGGACGCCGGTAGCGGCCGTCCAGTCGGCGACGGAGGTGTCACTTCGGCGGGTCCTCGCCGACGAGACCGTCCACCGACTCCCGGATGAGGTCGGCGTGGCCGACATGGCGGGCGTACTCCTCGATCATGTCGATCAGGACGCGCCGCAGGCTCGGGGACTCACCGCTGGATGTGGTGTACCGGCCGGCGGTCGAGGCACCGTTCCGCATCGTCGAGCCGCCCGAACTGCGGAAGCCGCCCGCGTTCTCGGCGAGCGGCTTCTTTCCGGCGGATCAGGGCCGGACACGGCCTGATCCAGGCGAGAGGCCCTGTTCAGCGGCTGTCGCCGGCGCGCGTCCAGGCCGCGTCGCGGAGCAGGCGCAGGCCGTTGAGGCCGACGATGACGGTGGAGCCTTCATGCCCGGCGACGCCCAGCGGGAGCGGCAGCGTGCCGACCAGGTCCCAGATGACGAGGCCGGTGATGAAGACGGCCGCGATCACCAGGTTCTGCACGACGAGGCCGCGGCACCGCCGCGAGAGCGCCACGGCGGTGGGAATAGTGGCGAGTTCGTCGCGGACGACGACTGCGTCGGCGGTCTCCAGGGCGAGGTCGGAGCCGGCCCTGCCCATGGCGATGCCCGTGTGGGCTGCGGCCAGTGCCGGGGCGTCGTTCACGCCGTCCCCGACCACGAGCACCTTCCGCCCGGCGCTCTCCATCTCCTTGACCGTGTGCACCTTGTCCTGCGGCAGCAGACCGGCCCGGACGTCGCCGATCCCGACCTCGGCGCCCAGACGTACGGCGGCGCGTGGGTTGTCCCCGGTGACCAGCACGGGCGTGCCGCCGGTGAGTTCGGTCAGGCGGGCGACGGTGGACCGGGCATCGGTGCGCAGTCGGTCGGCGATGCCCAGGACGCCCACGGGCGTGCCGTCGAGTACCACCAGTACGGCGGTGCGGCCGTCCTCCTCCAGCTGTGCGACGAATTCGGCGGCCGGGTCGTCGGCCCCGGCGCGAGCGTCCAGCAGGTGGGCCGGGCTGCCGACGGCGACGGTGCGGCCGTCCACGGTGGCGGTGACGCCGGTGCCCGGGGCGGAGCCGAAGTCCTCGACGGGCGGCAGGGCGAGACCGCGTGTCCGGGCGGCTTCGGTGACGGCGCGGGCGAGGGGGTGTTCACTGGGGTGCTCGGCCGCCGCCGCCAGGGTGAGCAGGGCGTCCTCGCTCAGGTCCGAGGACGCGAGCGGACGGATGTCGGTGACACGCGGGGTGCCTTCGGTCAGGGTGCCGGTCTTGTCGAGTGCGACGGCGTCGATCTGGCCGAGGCGCTCCATCACCACGGCGGACTTGATGAGCACACCGTGCCGTCCGGCGTTGGCGATCGCGGACAGCAGCGGCGGCATGGTGGCCAGGACCACGGCGCACGGCGATGCCACGATCATGAAGGTCATCGCGCGGAGCAGCGTCGGCTGAAGTGCCGCGCCGAAGGCCATGGGCAGGGCGAACAGGGCGAGGGTGGCGGCCACCATGCCGATCGAGTACCGCTGTTCGACCTTCTCGATGAACAGCTGGGTGGGGGCCTTCGTCCCGGAGGCCTCTTCGACCATGGCGACGATCCGGGCGATCACCGAATCGGACGGGTCACGCTCCACGGCCACCCGCAGCGCCCCGTTGCCGTTCAGGGTCCCCGCGAAGACCTCGTCGCCCGGTTCCTTGGCCACCGGGAGCGGCTCGCCCGTGATGGTTGCCTGGTCCACCTCGCTCGCCCCGTCGAGGACCCGGCCGTCGGCCCCGACGGCCTCGCCGGGACGTACCAGGATCACATCACCGACCGCCAACTCCTCGGTGGGCACGGCCTCTTCGGTGCCCCCGTCGCCGAGGCGGGTGGCCTTGGCGGGTGCGAGGTCGAGCAGTCCACGTACCGAGTCCGCCGTCCGTGCGGTGGCGAACGCCTCCAGCGCGCCCGAGGTGGCGAAGATGACGATCAGGAGGGCGCCGTCCAGCACCTGCCCGATCGCCGCCGCGCCGAGCGCCGCGACGACCATCAGCAGGTCGACGTCCAGCGTCTTGTCCCTGAGCGCCTTCAGCCCTTCCCAGCCCGGCTCCCAGCCGCCCGTGATGTACGTGAGCGCGTACAGCGGGCCCCACGCCCACCACGGGGCGCCGAGCAGTTGCAGCGGCAGCGCGGCCAGGAACAGCACCAGCGCGGCCGCGGCCCAGCGGGCCTCCGGAAGAGCCAGGATCCGGGTGCGCCGCCC
>NZ_JBEXPH010000284.1:0-8137 GCF_040611955.1 Streptomyces sp. NPDC006510
GATGACGCCCGGTCAGGACCCGTCCTGACCGGGCGTCACCCGCCCGCCCGTCACGTGTTCCCGCAGCCGGTCGAGGAAGACCCGCTGTCCCGTGACGAGCCGCTCCGCCGCCTCCCGGGGCGTGCACCAGGCGAACCGGTCGACCTCCGGGAACTGCCGCAGCACGCCCGACCCCCTCGGCCACTCCATGGCGAACGTCCCGGGGACGGCCGCCGCGGCATCGAGATCCGCCTCCAGCGCCCACACCGTCACCGTCTTGCCGCCCGACTGACGTGCCTCTCCCAGCGCCACCCACTCACCGTCCGGCGCCGGATGCCCGAACTCCTCCTCGAACTCCCGCCGGGCAGCTGCCTCGGGCTCCTCGTCGACGCCGTACTCCCCCTTGGGGATCGACCACGCCGCGCTCTCGCGGCCCGCCCAGAACGGGCCGCCCATGTGCCCGATGAGCACCTCGAAACCGGCGTCGTCGTCCGCGGCCGCATCGTCCACGGCCCCGTCCGGCCGGCGAAACAGGAGAAGGCCCGCACTGCGCCTGGCGCGCTTCTGAGATGGCATGCCGTCAAGTCTGCGTCCCGGCCGCGGTGCACCACGGCGGACGACACTCCCTTTCCCGGTGATCATGGCCGTCATCGAGCCGACGCGTCCTGTTCGCCGTGAGGTTCCCGATGCCCCCTGGTGCGCGGTCGCGCGCGCGGCCATGCTGTCCGCCGACAGCGCCGTTCGCCCGGACCGGGCCGCGCAACCATCGGGAATCAAGGAGGACTTGTGGGCCTTGGCATAGTCGGCAGGACAACCGGACCGCGCGGGAGCGCGGCGCGAGGACGTGGAACGGTCGCACGTCCGCTCGTGCTGCTCGCGACGGTGTCCGCCATGACCGTCGGCGCGATCTCTCCAGCACTCGCCGATTCGACCCCCGACCCACGTCCCCGCACCACCGCCGAGATCCTCAGACCGGTCGCCCCACCACCGGCGAGCAACCCGGCGGGGACACCCCGATCGGTCGCGGACGGCGACGGCATCGAGACCGCACGTACCTCCCGCCCGATCGCCCCGGGGGTCCGCCTCAGCTCCTACGACCGGCTCGAATCCGACAAGTGGCTGCGGGTCGACAGTCTCTCGGTCGACCTCGCGGGCAGCGGCGTACGCGCCGACTACCTCTCCTCCGGCAAGGTCTCCGAGCGGCACACCGTTTCCGAACTCGCCGCCGGACACGACGCGGGTCGCGGCCGCCGCACCGTCGCCGCCATCAACGCCGACTTCTTCGACATCAACCAGACCGGCGCGCCCGAAGGGATCGGCATCAAGGACGGGGCCACGGTCCAGTCGCCCGCCCCCGGGATCAACCGGGCCGTCGGCATCGACGCCGACAGCGCGGGCCGCATCCTGAACCTGTACTTCGAGGGGACGCTCACCCTGCCCGCCGGGCAGCGGCCGCTGGCGGCGTACAACGCGGCCAATGTGCCGGCCGGCGGAGTCGGCGCGTACACCTCCGCCTGGGGAACCGCCGGCCGCGCCCTGACCGTGGACAACGCGACCCCGGTCGCCGAAGCGGTCGTACGGGACGGCAAGGTCGTCTCCGTCTCGCACACCCCCGGATCGGGGGCCCTCCCCGACGGCACCACCGTCCTGGTCGGCCGTGAAGCCGGAGCCGTCGCACTGGACGCCCTGAAGCCCGGCGACCCGGTGTCCCTCACCTACCGGGCCCGCACCGACAGCGGGGCCGTGCCGCGCACCGCGGTCGGCGGCCGGGAACTCCTCGTCGTCGACGGAGTCGCGCAGAACCACGACGGCGAGGGCAACAACACCGCCGCACCCCGCACCGCCGTCGGGTTCTCCAAGGACGGCCGGACCATGCAGATCCTCACCGTCGACGGGCGACAGGCAGACAGCGGCGGTGTCACCCTCACCGAACTCGGCCTGATGATGCGGCGCGCCGGCTCGTACAGCGCACTCAACCTGGACGGCGGCGGATCGTCGACCCTCGTCGCCCGCGAACCCGGCAGCGACGCGCTGCGGGTGGAGAACAGCCCGTCCGACGGCAGCGAACGCACCGTCCCCAACGGCCTCGCCCTCACCGCCCCCGACGGCAGCGGACGGCTGAAGGGCTACTGGGTCCGGCCCCGCACGCCCGCCGGCTCCGCGCCGGGCGTCGACCCCGTCAGGGGCGGCCACCCCGACCGGGTCTTCCCCGGCCTCACCCGACGCCTCACCGCGACCGGATACGACGAGACGTACGGACCAGCGCAGGGCACCCCGCGCTGGCGCACCGCACGGGGATCGGTCGGTACGGTCGACGGCGACGGACTCTTCACCGCACGCCGCAGCGGCACCACGGACGTATCGGCCGCGCGCGGACCGGCGCACGGCAGCACTGCTCTGACCGTCCTCGACGAGCTGGCCCGGATCGAGCCCACCACCCAGCGGGTGGGCCTCGCCGACGCCGGGGCCACCGGCACGTTCGGCATCGTCGGGCTCGATGCCCACGGCACCAGCGCCCCCGTCGAGCCGCGCGACATCGCGCTCGACTACGACCGCGCCCTCTTCGACATCCGCGACGACGGACAGGGCTCCTTCACCGTCGCCTCACGCACCGGCTCCGGCGCCGGACGGATCAAGGCGACCGTCGCGGGCACCACCACCGTCCTCGCCGTCAGCGTCGGTCTCACCGAGCAGGCCGTCTCCTCCTTCGACGACGCCGGGTCCTGGAAGTTCAGCCAGGCCGGGCGGACGGATCGCTGGCGGCCACGCCCGACGGCCACACCGGCACCGGACTGAAGCTCAGCTACGACTTCACCCGGTCCACCGCCACCCGCGCCGCCTACGCGGCGCCGCCCCAGCCGGTCACCGTGCCCGGCCAGCCCCAGTCGTTCAAGCTGTGGATCAAGGGCGACGGCCGGGGCGCCTGGCCTACCCTGCACCTCAAGGACGCCGCCGGCTCCGACCAGCTGCTGCGCGGACCGTACGTCACCTGGAACGGCTGGCGGCAGGTCACCTTCGCCGTGCCGGCGGGAGCCGCCATGCCGCTCTCCGTCTCCCGCTTCTACCTCGCGGAGACCGCGGCGGCCAAGCAGTACACGGGCGAGATCGTGATCGACGACCTCACCGCCCAGGTTCCGCCCACCGTCGACCTGCCCGAACAGGCCGCTCCCGCCGACCCGTTGATCGACCCGGCGGCCGTGACCGAGCACCGGGACTGGCGGTTCGCGGTGATGTCCGACGCCCAGTTCGTCGCCCGCGACCCGGACAGCGCGATCGTCACCCAGGCCCGCCGCACCCTGCGCGAGATCAAGGCGGCGGCCCCGGACTTCCTGGTCATCAACGGGGACCTCGTCGACGAGGGATCGCCCGCGGACCTGGCGTTCGCCCGGCGCATCCTCACCGAGGAACTCGGCGACTCGCTGCCCTGGTACTACGTGCCGGGCAACCATGAGGTGATGGGCGGCAGGATCGACAACTTCATCACCGAATTCGGGCCCGCCCAGCGGACGTTCGACCACAAGGGCACCCGCTTCGTCACGCTCGACACCTCCGGCCTCAGCCTGCGCGGCGGCGGCTTCGCCCAGATCGAGCAGCTGCGCGCCCAGCTGGACGCGGCGGCGAAGGACCGGACCGTCGATTCACTCATGCTCATCGAGCACGTGCCGCCGCGCGATCCGACCGTGCAGAAGGGCAGCCAGCTGAGCGACCGCAAGGAGGCCGCCCTGGTGGAACAGTGGGTCGCCGACTTCCGCCGTACGACCGGCAAGGGCGCGGCCTTCATCGGCAGTCACGTGGGGGTCTTCCACGCCTCGCACGTCGACGGAGTGCCGTATCTGATCAATGGCAACTCCGGCAAGGCACCGGCCGGGCCCGCGGACGACGGCGGCTTCACCGGCTGGTCGCTGATCGGAGCCGACCGCGTCAGTTCCGGAGCACAGGCCGCGGCGCGGCAACGGCCGTGGCAGGGCGGGCCCGACTGGGTCTCCGTACAGACCCGCGCACATGTGGACGCGTTGCAGATCGACGCGCCCTCGGCGCTCGGCACCGGAAGCCGTACGAAGGTCACCGCGACCGTCACCCAGGGGACCCGGAGCGTCCCGGTCGGCTTCCCGCTGGCCGCGGACTGGACCGGCTCCCCGAACGTCCACATCGGCGACCGGAGCGGCGTCCGGCACCGCCACACGGCGGTCTTCGACCCGTCCACCGGCACCCTGACCGCACTCCGGCCGGGCACGATCACACTCGCCGTGACGGTCAACGGCACGACACAGCAGGCGCAGATCAGGATCGGGGCGGCCGGGTCCGCGTCGGCGGCCTGACGGACCGAGAGCCCGTCCGGCCCTGATCCGCCGGACGGGCTCCGGGGCCGCTCCGCAGCCACGACACAATGCGGGGCGGCCCCGTCCGCCTACAGCTTGCGGTACCCGTACGCCTCCGAGGCCGCGGCCTCCACCGCCGCGATGTCACCGCCCGCCGAAGCGGTGACCACGGCCGCCACGGCGCCCTCCACGAACGGCGCGTCCACCAGCCGCGAGCCGTCCGGCAGCTCGTCGCCCTCGGCCAGCATCGACTTGACCGTGAGCACCGCGCTGCCCAGGTCGACCAGCAGCGCGACACCCGCGCCGGAGTCCACCGACCTGGCAGCCTCGGCGATCATTTCCGCACTCGTCCCGAGGCCACCCGCAGGGGTGCCACCGGCGGCGGCCACTGGAGCCGTGGCGCCGCCCGCGGCAAGGCCCTTGGCCAGCTCGGCGACGGACTCGGCCACCGGGCCGCTGTGCGAGACCAGCACGATCCCGACCTGATTCCCGTCACTCACGCGTCGCTCCCGTCCGCCGCTCCGGTATCGGCCAGCGCGGCGATCAGCAGGGCCGAGGACGTCGCCCCGGGATCCTGATGACCGATGCTGCGCTCACCCAGGTAACTCGCCCTGCCCTTTCGGGCCAGCATCGGCACCGTCGCCAGCGCTCCCGCATCGGCCGCCTCCCGGGCCGCCCCGAACGAGGTGCCGAGCGTCTCGGCGGCCGGCAGCAGCGCATCGAGCATCGTCTTGTCCCCGGCCTGCGCCCCGCCGAGCTGTGCCACGGCCGCGACGCCCACCCCGACCGCCTCCGCCAACTGCTGCGGGGTCACGGCGGGGGCGTCGCCCAGGGCCTTTCCCGTACGCCGCAGCAGCGTCCCGTACAACGGGCCCGAGGCACCGCCGACGGTCGAGATCAACTGCCGTCCGGCCAGCATCAGTACGGCCCCCGGAGTCTGCGGCGGCTCCTTGTCCAGGGCCGCGGTCACCGCCGCGAACCCGCGCTGCATGTTGCTGCCGTGATCGGCGTCCCCGATCGCGGAGTCGAGGTCGGTGAGATGGTCCGCCTCACGGCTCACCAGAGCCGCGGCCGCGGTCATCCAACGGTGGAAGAAGTCGGCGTCGAGCACATGATCTCCTTGTCGCTCCAACAGGACAGGGTGCGGTACGGACGGATCAACGGCCCCAGCGCAGCGCGGGCGTCTCCACCGGCGCGTCCCAGAGCCGCAGCAGCTCCTCGTCCACCTGGCAGAGCGTCACCGAGCAGCCCGCCATGTCCAGCGAGGTCACATAGTTCCCCACGAGCGTACGAGCCGCGACGACGCCCCGCTCGGACAGCACCCGCTGGACCTCGGCATTGAACCCGTACAGCTCCAGCAGCGGGGTCGCACCCATTCCGTTGACCAGCACGATCACCGGTCCGGTCGGCCGCAGGTCGTCCAGCACCGCGTGCACCGCGAAGTCCGCGATCTCCCGCGAGGTCATCATCGGCCGCCGCTCCCGCCCCGGCTCGCCATGGATGCCGATCCCGAGCTCCAGCTCACCCGGCGGCAGATCGAACGTGGGGGAGCCCTTGGCCGGCGTGGTGACGGCTCCGAGAGCCACCCCGAAACTCCGCGACGCCTCGTTCACCTGCCGGGCGACGGCCTCCACCCGCTCCAGCGGCGCACCCTCGTCGGCCGCCGCCCCGGCGATCTTCTCGACGAACAGGGTGGCGCCCGTGCCCCGCCGCCCCGCCGTGAAGAGACTGTCGGTCACCGCGACGTCGTCATTGACCAGTACCTGGGAGACCCGCATGCCCTCGTCCTCGGCGAGCTCCGCGGCCATCTCGAAGTTCAGTACGTCACCCGTGTAGTTCTTGACGACGAACAGCACCCCGGCCCCGCTGTCGACCGCGGCGGCGGCCCGCACCATCTGGTCCGGCACGGGCGAGGTGAACACCTCTCCGGGGCAGGCCGCGGAGAGCATCCCGGGCCCGACGAATCCCGCATGCAACGGTTCGTGCCCGGAACCGCCGCCGGAGACGAGCGCCACCTTCCCGGCCACGGGCGCGTCGCGTCGTACGACGACCCGGTTGTCGACATCCACGGTCAGCTCGGGGTGGGCGGCGGCCATACCGCGCAGTGCGTCCGCGACAACGGTTTCGGGGACGTTGATCAGCATCCTCAACGGTATCTCCTAGCGAGGTGGGAAGGTCTGGCACCGAGCAGGGTTCACCCGGGTCGGGCTGGACTCGCCGAGTCTCTGCCGACTCTACTGATGGCGTATCACGTTGTGTCGGAGGCAGCTGAACGGATGTCCGGCCGGGTACGGGAGTCCGCTTGCTCAGCGGATTCCGGAACCGGGAAGCCCCAGCTCTCTTCGATCTCGACGAGCGGCGCGTGCTGGTACCAGGTGCAGAAGACCTGGATCTCGCGGTCGTCACGGGTGAACGTCACCCGGACCCACTGCGCGGTCTTTCACACCTGCATCTGCCATCCGACTCGGGAGTCGGGAAATCCGCGGGGCGCCGACCGACGGCTTCCCGCTCGTGTTGTTCTTGTTGCTGCCGGGCGCGGAACCGCTGGGTGCCGGGGACTTCCCGGGGCGTTGTGTGAAGGAGGGCTGCGGCTTCGCCTCCTCGCCCGCGACGCGTGCCGTGTCCGAGATCGGGAGGGCGCGGGGCGGGTCGTACGCGGTACCCGACAGCACCGTGTGGACACCCCACCAGGACAGCGTGACCGTGGCTCTGTGGAGAGCGCCCAAGCTATGCCGTGTCTCAGTCCTCATCGCATCGCGGACCATATTGCACCATCTGAGTCTGCGCCAGATCTGAGGGGGAGCGACCCATTGTTTTGCGTACGGTCCTGCCGTGAGTACACGTCCTCGCGTTCCGCCCGCACCACGCCCGACGCGACTCGTCCGCACTCTTCAACAGGGTTGAAACAAGCGGGTGTTGGAGCGGATGGTGGTCGTGGTGCGGTGCGCGACGGACTTGTTGGCTTGCGGCCGTGGCCCCTCTGTCCTCGGAATCAAAACCGATCGCCTTCGATGCCAGCGGGTTCGAACGGCTCGACGAGAGCCGGTGGTTCGACCCGCGGGCACGCGACGTGGTGGTGCTGAGCACACGGCAGACCCTGCCGCGCGGTCCGGTGTGGCTGGACGGGATCGATGTGCTGCGCCGGGTGCTCGCACGGACCCGCGCCGCCACCGGAACGCTGCTCCAAGCGGACGCGGTCCGGCTCGACGGCACCCCGGCGCTGTACACGCCGGTGGCCGAGCGACTGCCCAATTCGTCGACAGGACGCCTGTTCCGGGCCTCGTTCGTGCTCGCCAAGGCGAATCGCACGGCCGTGCCGACCGGACAGTTCGAGGAGTGGGACATCACCTGGGTGTCGCTGGGCCTGCACCTGAATGTGTGTGACTGCCTCTACGTACGCGTCCTCGGCGGCATGCCTCGGGGGCGCCGAATACGTACCGGGCGGCAGCCTGCGGGACCGGATCGACGAGGCGGAGCGCCGGCTCCGAGGTGCGGCGGAGCAGGGCGAAGAGACGGGGATGCCGGCGCTCGGCATGGTGCTGCGGGCCGCCGAGAAGGGTTCGGCGAAGGCCGGAGCGCATCTGCGCCGAATACGGACGGGCGGCCGAGGGCCGTCGGTGTGACCGGGCCACGAACGGCTCCCGGACGGGCAGGCCCGAGGCCGGTCCGATGCGGCTCTCCGACGTCCGGCGCCGCCGGAGCGGGTACCGGGGCCACCGTCCGGAGCGCCGCCCTTCGCGTCGTACCCGTTCCGTCGCCGTGCTGTCAGACGCCTGCTGCCCGCGCCGCCTCGTACACCTCGGCGGCCACATCGATCAGCTCCGCGGCGTCGCGTGTCG
>NZ_JBEXPH010000285.1:0-8062 GCF_040611955.1 Streptomyces sp. NPDC006510
CTCAGTCCTGCTCAACGTGCTGTCTCGTGATCAGCGGCTGCGTAGCAGCGGCGGTTGGCGGGGGGTTGTCGAATGCATATCCCGCTCCGCGGGATATGCAGCGGCAAGCCGCTGCATAGAGTGCGAATTGCGCAAGCGCAATTCGAATTCCCGCGCAAGCGCGGGAATGAATTCCGCAAGCGGAATTCTAAAAGAGCGTCAATTCGCGCAAGCGCGAATTGCGGGGAGCCTCGCAAGCGAGGCTCCTTGGGCTGGCTACGGGGTGAGGGTGCATCACGCGCGGGCCTGTGTAGGGCTTGGGAATCCCCAGCCCTACCACCGCAACGAAGGTGACGGATCGTCGGCCTGACGGGGTGCTGGCCCCGCCGCAGTGACGGGTTCCGCTGCGCTCCACCCTGACCCCTCCCCCACCCTTGAACCTGATCGCTCACGTTCACCAATACCCCGCCAGCATACACGCCACCCCGTAACCGTGGGGCAGATTCAGGCGGATGCATCACCCGAGTGGGCGAACGCACGGCATGGGTGATGCATCGATGATGGTGACTGTGTAGCGTTTGGGTCCTGGCCGCACCACCCCTAATCCCTGCCCAATAACTTCCGGCAGAATTCCAAATTACGCGGCCCTGAATAGCCTAGCCACAGAACGGAAGCCCGATATGGGAACGCTGGAATTCAACGTGCGGAGGTACCTGAGCCGATCGGCCCCCAGGGCCGGACGGCGGAACCGCTCACCGGCATCAGCCACGCCTCGATGCTGTGAAGCGTCACGGTCGGCACCACCCGAGACTCAGAGCCGCTGATGCCGCCTACGGTCCGCACCCGTTCCTCGGAGTCGCACGCGAAGCCGCTCAGCCATCGCCGGATCGACCAGCGGCGGCGCAGGAAGCCGTCCACGGGCGCGTGGGGCCGCGCCCCTCCCCGGGAGCCGTCGACCGCCTGGGGCACGGCCTCCGGGGCGCCCGGGGGCCTTCGCGGGTGCGGTGGCCGGACGGACCGGGTGGCGGCTGCGGGCCGTACGCCCGTGCTGCTGCGCACTGCCGGCTGTGGTGGTTGGTGCCGTCGGTAGCGGGTGGACCCACGCGCGCGAGGCCCTGGCCCCGCCCTCACGCGCGTGTGCGTCTTAGGGAAAAGAGGGCCCTTGCGGAAAAAAGGCTCTGACCTGGGCTTTTGCGGAAGGGGATGTGTCGGCGCTGACACATTGACCTGCGGAAATGTGTCCGTGGTGCCACACCGACACCCTTATTTGCCAACCCTGCTTGTACAAACGTGGAACGTTGCTGGTGGGGGCCGGTTTTCAGGGAACACCCCTCGAATCCCCTGTGTCGGCATCGACACCAAAGCGCCACGCCAGCGTGTACAAATCTGCCAACTGAGCTTGAACAACTGCTAGTGTCCGGCGCGCCCCCCAAGATCGAGGACAGGACCACCGTCGATGCCCCGCCAGCCCAAGCGCCCGACCGCCGGCCGCGGGAAGGGCAAGATCACCGCCGTGCCGCCCGGCGGTGACAGCGCCTTCCGCGAGACCCTGTCCTCCCGGCTGGGCAAGGACATCAAGCCGCCGACCCGCAAGCGGCCGGTGCAGCAGATGGACGTCAGCGTTCGGTACACCTACCGCGCCCCGCACGACATGTACGGGCGCTCCGGCTACAGCGTGGTGTCCAACGACTTCCTCGCCGACGTCCTGGCCGTGCTCATCGCCCAGCACGGCATGTCGCCGATCCAATCCGCGGTCCTGCTGTGGTGCATCGGCCGGCAGCGCGAGGGTTGGCTGAAGGCCACGCACAAGAAGATCGCCGACAAGCTCGGCGTGGAGCGGTCGAACGTGACCCGGGCGATCGGCCGCCTTGAGGAGTGGCACATGATCCAGCGCGTGGACACTGGGCTGATCTTCGTGAACCCGATGCTCGGGTTCGAGGGCAACGGGGACCTGCAGCGCGAGATCCTGGACGCATTGCGCGACGCGGACGGGAAGCTGCCCGAAGACGTCTTCCCGGCCCTGAACGCCCCGAAGCCGCCGCGCAGCGTTCAGCTGGAGCTCGGGGCAGAAGACGGGGAAGATGAAGTGGTCGACGCGGAGGGGCGGGCATGCTGATCCAGGCGAGCGCCGGTTTCGGAATGCTGTACCGGCTAGACCTCACCAAGGCCGCGATGGAGCTGCTGAGCGTCCTCATCGAGCGCCAGGAGCCCGGCGGCGAGGTGAACGCCTCCCAGGCCGAGCTGGGGGCGCGCGTGGGCCTGTCGCGGAACTCCGCGAACACGGCGATGTCGCTGCTGGAGAGCCGGAACCTCGTACTGAGGCCCGAGGACCGCAAGTACCGGACCTACTACCTCCACCCATACATCGCCTCGTACGCCTCCCAGGACGAGCTGGAAGAAGCGATCGAGGACGCAGCCGAGCGCATCGAGGCCGGCGAACTGCCCGAGATCGCCGTCCCGCTGTACGAAACCGCGCCGCCCAAGCGCCAGAGCCAGCCGCTCCGGGCCGTCCGCGCCGCCGGATAGCGCTGCCCGTCATCACCCCCGGGTGATAACCGCCCGCGAAATGTGCCCCTGCCGCACCGGAATGTGCGGCAGGGGCACATTCGTCTTCCCGAGCGGGGAGCACCCGGTGCGTACATCGTTCCCCTCCAGGGGAAACCCACAGGTCAGCGGAGCGCGGCCCGAGCAAGCGGTAGCACCAGGTAAACCGGTTTGTTCTGGTTCTCCAGAACAAACGGTGACTGTCCCGGCGAGCGCGTACATCGTTTGCGAGCAGCACGGGCGCGGCGTTGCATGCAGCAGCTGTGCATGGATCTCGCCTGGAACATCGCAGATCTGCGATGTTATGCAGCCGCGCGCGCGGGCCAACGGCCCTGCTGACACCGCGGAGCAGCAGGGCCGGCTTGGAGGCAGCGAGGCCCGAGCAGCGTGCAGCAGCTGGCCGTGCTGCACCGGCCGGGGCCGGCCTGCTACCCGTGCAGCACCCGTGTGCCGCCTGGCCCAGGCAAATGCTGCGCTGCACCCGCGACACCACCGTGCTGCAACCCGACCGCCACCACCAGGACCACGAGCAGCACCCCGTCAACCACGGCCACCACCCCCGCTACCCATCGAGCAGCAGCCCGCTGCACACCACGGCGAGCAGCACGACAAGGAGCAGCGGCACCCCGTCGTCGCAGGCCCTCGCCTCACACCTCACACCCTCACACCGCACCGCGCCCACCTGGGAAACGGGCTGTGTGCCTCATAGGAGAAGCCGGGAGCGGCGCTCTACAGGACGGTGCCGTGCAGGGCGCGGCGGTCGCCGGACATCGCGTAGCGGCGGGCGGCGAGGCCGTGTTCGAGGGGTTCGCCGATCTGGTCGCACAGCAGCGCCAGGACGTCGGCGGCCTCGATGTCGGAGAGGTAGGCCGGCGCGACTTCGAGCATCAGCTCCCCGATCGCGTGGGTGCTGGCGGCGAGGTCGTCGACGACGCGGCGCAGCGCGGCGACGGTCGGGCCCGCCGGCGGTTCGGCGGGCGGCGGGGGCGGGGCGGTGCGGATGTCGCGGACGGCCTGGCGGACCACGGCGCGCACCGTGGGCTCATCGAGGGCCTGGAGGCCGCTGTGGGCGAGCGTGGCGAGACGGCGGGTGATCAGCTCCGCGACGTCGCCGCTGCGGCTGGAGACGTCGACCAGGGCGCGCTGGGACAGGCCGTAGTCGAGCGCGGCCGCGCCAGCCGAGCCGGTGTCTCGCACGCGAGACAGGCCGGGGCCGGCTGCGACCGCGTCGTCGATCGCGGCCAGGGCGCGGGCGACGTCGAGGAGGCGGTATGCCTGGGCGCGGCTGATGCCGAACTCCGTGCCGCAGTACGACTCCCAGCTGCTATAGCCGAGGGGTGCCCAGACGCGGGCGGCGTGAGCGTCGCGAACCCGGGCGGCGAGCACCGCCACGGAGCGCCGGACGTCGTCCATCGCCTCCCGCAGCCAGGCCGTCATCTCCCGGGCGCGGGCCGCGGTGAGCGGCGGCCGCGCCGGTTCGACGCCGTGCTCCTGGTCCTCGTCGTGCTCGCCCACGACTCCATCGTCCTCCGGGCCGGCGGGGCGCACCAGGGCGTGCGGAAGCTCGGGTGCGAACCCCACCTCACAACCCTCACAACCTCATAGGCAACGCGTCTACCTGGGAAAACGGGCTGTGAGGCTGGTAGCCCTCACAGCGTGACACCCGGTTTCGCGACAACGGATGTTGTTGCCCTCTGGTGGTGGCGGGCGGGTCTGGCAGGCTGATCCGCGACGGCGGGCTGTCGCGTCTCGCCGCAGAGTCAGGGGGTCCGGAGTGGCGGGGATCGAGCGGGAGCCGGCGGAGGTGCGGATACCCAAGGCGGCGCTGGACGCCTTCGCCGTGGCGCTGAGCGTGCGCACGGTGGCGATGCGGACGTGGCCCGACGGCATCGAGTGGATGTACCCGGTGGGCACGTGGGACGAGGCGCACCTGGAGGTCGCGCTCATGCCGGGCGGCGAGGAGGTGTGGCTGCGGATGTCCACCGACCGCTCCAGCGTCGCCGTGTGGACCATCGAGCAGTGGTGGGCCTTCTCCGGGGAGCTGCCCGGCGCGACGCCGCCGCAAGCCTGAGACGCGAGGCCCACGGCGGTGCGGTCGGCGCACGAACGGCGGCGGTCGGCGTGGCTCCGGCAGGTCCGGATCGTTGTGTGGGGCGCTGGCCGCCGTAGCAACGTGAACGAGGACCGATGCCGAAGAAGCCCGCCCACGACCCGAGGTACGGCTACGACCCGGAGACCAACACGGTCCGGGTCGATCAGCACGACCTGGCGCGGCTGCTGCTGATGTTCCGCAAGCTGATGCGCGAGCAGAAGCCGGGCTCGTGGGATCACATGAGGGACTACGACCTGTCCTTCGAGCGCCTCGCGGACGCGGTCGATGCCAGCTCGCAGATCCGGTACGGCAAGCACTGGACGGGGCCTGATCTGAGGATGCGCTGTACCACGACCGAGCCGGTCTACGACTGGCCCGAGGGCGCGCCGTACGACGGTGAAGCGACGTTCACCTGGAACGTTCCGGGCTATGGCTCACACGCCTTGGAAGACGACCAGGTGGAGGACTGGTCGAACGCGCTGTGCGGGTTCAGCTGGTACAAGGGCGACAAGCCGCGTCTGGTGAGCGGCCTCCCGGACTGCCCAGAGTGCCGGCGTGAGGTACAGCTCGGTGCCGACCGCCCCTGCGGCCGCGATTGGTTCGGCTCGGCCCTCTGTACGGCAACAAGGTGCCGAAGGCCGCTCTGTATCTGGACGATCTGATCGACACCGGCCAGCTTCCGATCTTCGGGGACGGCGAGGAGGGCACTCTCGTACCTCTCGCAGAGGCTGCGACGAGGCTCGGTTCCCAGGGTGGCGACCTTCGCGAGTCGCTCCACAGCCTGCATGCGGTGGGAATGCTGCTTCTGGATACGGACAACGAATACGACATCCCCGTCATCCGCGTGGTTGCCCAGAAGCCTGAGAAGCCCGGGAGTCCTTGGCGGTTCCAAGGAGACTCTGACGCGGTCACCGCAAAGACCTGCATCCCGGATGGCATCTGGGAAGAACTGCCCGCTGAGGTCGCCGGGGCCGTGATGTACCTGCGGATGTGCCGGTCCCAGCTGCAGGAGCCCGACCCCAACGAGTTCGGCCGGCGCGAGGAGGTAAGCGGCCCTGCGCACGCCAGGGATCTGTTCGCCGAAGCTCTGGCGTCCGGTGCCGTCGACGAGAAGGGGTGCGAAGCGTGTCCGGCGGGCCACCTGTGCACCCGCACGGAGGACTGAGCGCAAGCGAGAGCGTAGGGCCAAAAGCCGACTGAGGCCGGGCGCATGCCCCACTGGCCCTTGGCTTTCTGGCGGCGCGGAATGGAAATGTGCTTGCCTCCCGAGTGGCAACAGGTGGGCATCGGAGCGCCCTGACCCCGGCAGTTGCGATGCCGGGGTCAGGGCGTTGTCACCGGGTGGCTATCCGAGCCAGACGATGTTCAGCACGGTCTGCCGGCGCAGCGGCCGGTTCACCCAGTAGGTGAGGGAGAGCTGGCCGACGGACGCGTAGCGCACGTCCTCGCCCTCGAGATCCTCCGCGTTCCACTGCCGGAACCCCCACGCAGGGCTTCCGGTCTTGAAGGAGACGCGTGAAAGCTCGGCTCCCGAGGCGGCCGGCCGCCGGTCTTCGACAAGGAGGACTACAAGGAGCGCCACGCGGTGGAGTGCGGGATCAACCGGCTGAAGCGGCACCGTGCGGTGGCCACGAGATACGACAAGTTGGCCGTGCGCTACGAGGCGACAGTGCTGGTCGCAGCTATCAACGAGTGGCTTTGACCAGCACTTTCGCAACAGGCCCTAGCCGTTGTTGCGGGTCCAGGTTTCCGCGGAGCAGCTGCCGCTGGAGCTGCATATGGCCACCCGGATGCCGCTGCCCTGGCTTCCGTACGCGTTCGGATATGTACTGTCCTCGTAGAAATCCTTGTTGCAGCGGCCCCAGGTACCCGTGACGGAGATCGCACATTGGCCCTGGCGGTACAGCTGCCAAGAGCTGCCGTTCCACAGGTAGTTGCTCCAGCGGGCGTATGCGCCACTCGTGTTCGCGACCAGATAAATCCCGTCTCCGTACATCTGGAAGCACGATTCACCGGCACTGGACTCCGCACAGGGGCCCGTGCTGTAAACGGGGCCACCGAGCACCGCTTGATCGTATTCCGTTGCCGCAGCCGACACGCCGGCAACGGCCGACGCCGTATCCGAATTCGCCGCTGCGGGGCTTGCCGAGTTGGCCAGGCCGATGGTCATCAGCACGGCCACGACCGCTCCGAAATTCCGTGCTCGCTTGATGGTGCTCCGTAACACAAATCCTCCTTCGCTGGCACCAGCGTCCACGCTGTCCGGACGGTGGCGCTCAAGGCTCCCGAAGTGCATGAAAGGACCGTCGGATTGGCGGGAAGTCGGAATTTCTCGGCACCGAAGACCCCCGTCCCCCAAGGTGCCTCGTAGTTCAGGCACTGGCATGTCCGCAGACGAGCATCGCTCATGACTCGCCGAGCCGTCCAGGAAACAATGAGCCAGCCTGACGGCTCATTCGTGGAGGCCGGTGACGCATCCGGACCGTAGTAGTCGTGGGACATCGTGTCGATCAGGTTGGCTTTGTCCACGAGAACGGGAGTCGTTTGTCGATGAGCGCGGGAGGCGCCCCGGAGGCGGCCAAGTCGATGTTCACGAGTTCGGGAGGCACCCGCCGAGAATGATCTTGCTAGGGTCCACCCAGGATGGGGCGTTCAACGCGTGGGAGGTGGTCAAGCGATGACCCGCGAGGAGCAGGAACTGATCATGGGCCTGGTGTTCGTACCGGGCAAAGGCCGGACGCGCACGCTCGACGAGGTGCTCGCCCACTTCGGCGAGTCCGACGGCGAGGCCCTGGCGCTGAGGCTGCTCCGGGACGCCATGGAGCGCCAGGACGCCGACGACGTCGAAATGGCGCTGATCCTCCATGCCTCTGCCGGCGCCTCCGTCGAGGAGTTCCTGGAGCCGTTGACCGAGTTGTTCCCCGCCGACTGGCACAGGGACCACGAGGACATCGTGCGCATGCTGGGCAGGCTCCGCTCGCCCAGGACGGTGCCGACACTGGCCCTGGCAACCCACTGGGTCCCCGAGCACCTGGACTGGGACGAGAACCGGGCACTCGCGGTGAAGGCGATCTGGGCCCTCGGCGCCATTCCCGGCCCGGAGGCCCGGGATGCCCTCGAAGGTTTGCGCGACGATGGGAACGAGATCATCCGCGAGAACGCGCTAAATCAGCTCGCACGCCGCGGCGAACTCTGACCGCGGAGTCGTAGCCGCTCACCCGGAACGCCCGGCCGCGTTTCCTCGGCCAGGCGTTCCGCCCAAGATCAATCTCGCCAGGACTTCCTGTACCTCGGCCACTCAAGGCAGGTCACGCAAACCAACCCGCCGGGCCATGAGTGACTCCCAAACTCAGGTTCTGGCTCACTTTCCGTGGGAGCTAACTGAGTGTGATGTCAATGGCTCCCCAGGCCGTGAGCAACAGAGACTCGGAGTCACGTGCTCACGGC
>NZ_JBEXPH010000286.1:0-7987 GCF_040611955.1 Streptomyces sp. NPDC006510
GAGATGACCACCCGCTTCGCCATCTGGGACGAGATCACCGGCGCCACCGCCCTGCCCGCCGCAGCGTAAGCCATGCCCCCACCCGACCCCTACACGCCCTGACGCGCCCTCAATCGATCAACACCACACCAACGTGACAACGCCCTCGGGACACCGGTGCACGGCCGCTCAAGTCCCACAGGCATACGGTGCCGTCGAAGCTCGCCGAGGCAAGCAGTGGTCTCCCGTCGGCTCCGTTGAACGCCAGCAACCCGGTCACGCCCTTGGTATGGCCGGCCAACTCATCGACAAGCCGTCCCGTTGCCGGGTCGTACAGCCGGATCACCTCACGGCCCTCGGATGCGGACTGAGCCGTGGTGGCCACGACCGGCTCACCGGTCGGCCCCTTTGTCACAGCAAGCGAAGAGCCACTGGGAACGTCGATTCCGCCTGTCTCCTCACCCGACTGCAGATTCCACAGCCGTAGCCTCAACTCCCCCTTATGAGCGGCCACCACCGTGTCGCTGCCGGGCAGGCGCTGCAACGCGATGACACTGCCCGTCCCCCGCTTCAGCGCGGACTCCAGAGACTCGTCGAGATCGACGACCGACGCGTCACCGGCCCACTCGACGGAAGTCTCGGCCACCCGTTCTCCTGTGGCGGGATCCCACAGCCACGCGAATTCCCCCTCGCTCGTCCCGCAGGACAACAGCTCCCGTCCCGTTCCGTCTCGTACGACGGCCAGCTCATCCGGAACCCAGCTGGCCAGAACGGGCAGTGGCGGTCCAACGGGAGCAAGGGTCCCCTCGTCCCACAGACGCACCGTGCCGTCGGACAACAACGTGGCCACCACGAAGGTGCCGTCCGCCCGCCGCACCCGGCATGCACGCGCACAGCGCTCCCCATGCGTTCCCTTGAAAACACGCTGCCTGCAGGTTGGTATGAATTCCTGCATGATCAGATCATCCGGCATGGCTGCACTGTAGCCACTTGCACTGACACGCCATCGCCGATCATGAACTGGCCGATATCCCGCGAAAAGGCTGTCCCCGGCTGATCCAGCTTGACGGGGGTATAGGAACGGCTCAGCCGTCGGCTGGCGCCGGTTTCCTCGGCCAGTTGGGGGTGGCGCCTTTCCTGGCCAGGCGCCTGGTCATGAGGGTGATGGCAGCCCAGGTGATCAGAGTCTCGGAGACCGTCGCGGACCCGGCCGCGGCGAAGGCGCCGGACCTGATCGGACGCGACTTCACCGCGACCGCGGTGAACGCGAAGTACGTCGGCGACATCACATACTTGCCGGTCAGCGGCGCGAAACCGCTCTATCTCGCGACCGTGATCGACCTGTGTTCACGCCGTCTGGCCGGGTGGGCGATCGCCGATCACATGCGCACCGAGCTCGTCATCGATGCCCTCCAGGCTGCCGAGCGGACCCGAGGGAGCCCCCCAGCGTTACCCCGAAATCCGAATGCGCCAGCCCGAACGGGTTTGGAATCATTCTGCAATGAGCCACAGTCTCGAACCGCTGGTCATCCAGCACACCCATCATCTCCCTTCACCCGCGGGCCCACCGGGCGAAGGCGACGTCGCAGCACGGCAGTTCGACGCTGCGCTGATGTCCGTGGGCTTCAAGCTCTCGGCGGCCCTGCTGGAGCACCTGTCAGGGCTGTGTGAAGCCACGGTCGTCGAGACCGCCGCGCGCGCCCTGGGCGCTGTCCGGGAGATGGCCGGAGACCATGTCGAGCACAACGTCTACTTCGTTGACTTCCCGGCCAACGTGCCCGACACGTTCGACTTCTGGATGGGGTGCGTCGCCGAGGCCCTCGCCGACTACGCGTCCCGTGACCGCACGGTCGCCCAACTGAGCAGCGGTGTACTCGACCTGCTGACGCTCCCGTCGTACGGCAACTACCGGCACACGTACGCCGAGATGCTCGCTGCTCATGACGAGCTGATCGCCGCGGCGGGCGATCGCATGACGGTCCTCCACCTCGGTGGTGCCCTGGAGGACGAAGTCACCGCCCTGTACCTGGCCCTGGCCGGGAGCACCACGCCGCTGGGCGCCGACGACCTGCGTTCCCTGGCATCCCTCGCCGAGCACTGCGCGGGCGGTCCTCAGCCCGACGCGATCCCAATCCGGGAGAACCGCGCCCTCGTCAACCGGGCCAGCCTGAACGCCGGTGCGGATCTCGTTCTGGACACCGTCACCGATGTGCTCCGCCTGGCCTGCGTGTTGTCGGGCGGTGACGTGACTTTGCAGGAGCCGACTCGTTTCCGAGCGCTGTCCCGTCCGGTCCGGCGCGCCCTGCTCGCGGGCCTCGACTCCGTCGTCGCCACGGCTCCGGCCAAGCTGGCCGACGTCGCCGCGCATCGCGAGGCGTTCAAGCGCCTCGGCGAGCGCCTCCACCCGCACGAGTACCCGCACCTGCCGTACGCCGCCGACGTGTTCGCCGTCGCCCGGGGCGAGAAGAAAACCCGGTCGCACAACAGCCGTGTCGAGCAACTGCTCGGCACGGGCGAGGTCACCGGGGCGGCGGAACTGCTGAAATCCGCGCCCGGCACGCTGTTCCGTTACCTGGACCGACTGCTGCGCGCGGCCCGCACCCAGGACGGGCGCGATGCCGTCGTGGCCGCCGCGGAGCAGGTGGCCCCCATGGTCTCCGGCCGGGTCGTACTGTCGGTCCGCGAACACCTCCACAACCGCGTGGCGAAGACCGACGGAAACCGTGTCTTCGTCAACCGCCTCGGCCGCGCCTGGGTCACCTCCGACGCCCGCCCGCCCGTGCCGCCGAAGGAGTGCAAGCGCCTCTGCGCCGCCCTCGACGCCGAGATACGCCGCCGGCTGCCAGCCCCCGGCCATCTGCTGATCGACCCCGACGTGCTCGACGTCGCGCTCCCGCTCAGCGGTAAGGCGACCGCGTCCGGCCTCGGCGTACTGCCACGGGGCTCCGTTTCCCCGGTCCAAGGCGAACTGCTGCGCTTCTTCGTCCACTGGAAGCAGAGGCAGAAGGACACCGACTACGACCTTTCGGCGCTGATGCTGGACTCCGACTACAACACCGTCTCCTGGCTGTCGTACACCGCGCTTTCCGACATCTGGGGCGAGCACTCCGGTGACATCACCGAAGCGCCCCACGGGGCCTCTGAGTTCATCAACCTGCGTCTGGGCGCCGTGCGGGGAACGTTCATCGTCCCGCAGGTCAACATCTTCGAGGGCGAGGGCTTCGAGCAGGTCGAGGAGTCGTTCTTCGGCTTCATGCTGCGCGAGGACGAGCAGGAGGGCCAGCCGTTCGAGCCGCGCACCGTGCGCATGAAGTCGGACCTGCGCGGGCCGGGCAGGGTCGCACTGCCGCTGGCGTTCCATCGCGGACCCAACGGCCAGTGGCACGCCACGTGGCTGCACCTGTACCTCAAGGGGCATCCGTCGGCCAACCAGGTCGAGGGAAACCAGGTCTCGGTCGCGACGCTGCTGCGCGGCATCGTGGAGCGCGACAGCCTCACCGTCCGGTACCTCACCGATCTGATGTCCGACGACGCCACCACGGTGGCACTCTGGGACGGCGAGACGGCCCCAGACGGCCCGGTCACCTACATCGGCTTGGAACGCCTTGAGGGCCTGCACCCTGATTCCCGGGTTTTCACCCCGGAAAATCTGCGCGACCTGATCCCCGAGTGACTGATACCGTTGACCGTGGTGCGAGGCCATGAAGGGACTTCCTTCTCACACTTAGAACGGACGCTTCGGCGCCCTGGATTTAGCCCCTTCGCTCTCCTCGCCCTCGACACAACAACCCCCGAGGCGCCGAACTGCGCCTCGGGGGTTGTTGTGTCGGCGAATACTCATTGACGCCCCATGCGTTCTATCAATCGGTCGTGGCCACGCGACTGTGGTCGAGGCCAATAGGCGCCCATGACCCGGTTCTGGGGCAATCCCGGTGCCCGGTGGCGGGGTCAGACGGCGCGGTGCTCGGGGCGCAGGTGAGACCGCGGGGCAGGAACTGGCTGGTGTCGTCCGGTCCGAGTCCGAGGGCGCGGGAGATGACGGCTCCTTCGTCGTCATGGACGAAGCCGAGCAGGACCTTGCGGCTGGCGGGGTCGGCCATGGTCCGGCGGGCGGCTTCGACGGTGTGGGCGACGCAGCCGGTGGTGCCGTCTTCGACGATGTCCCGGCGGGTGGAGTCGTCCCAGACGTTGAGCTGGAGGTGGGCGCCTTCGGTGGAGCGGTCCTCCTTGGAGTCCGCGCCCAGGACGCAACGCCCGAGCAGGGCGGCGTCGGCGTGGCGCTGGAGGTAGACGGCTTTGCCCAGGAGGCGGTCAACTTCCTTCTCCGTGTTCTCGCGCGCCTTCTCGTGACTGACGAGGGAGGTCTTCGGGTCGTGGGGCTGTACCCGGATCTTCAGCGCCGACAAACCGCGGGCGAGGTCGTCGGCGACGCTGAGCAGGCTCACGAGGTTCACGTCGCCGCGCTGCGGGGCGGGGGCAGTTCGCCCTGCGCCGCCCACCACCCCAGTCCGTGGCGGGCGCGTTCGCCGGGCAGCCGCCCGTGGTCGCGGACGTACTGGTCGGTGATGCCCTCCAGCGCCTGCTCGACTCACGCCCGATCCCGTGGGGCGGGCAAATACTGCGCGCCAGCTCGTCACGCACGACCTGGAAGAAGACCTTCGGGCACCAGTGCGCCATGAGGCGCTCCGACGTATCCCCGGCTGAGCCGGGAGGAACTTGGAAGGAGGTTCCTGGGCCTGATGACTTACCCGATCCGGAAACGGTGACGGGACAAGAACATGTCAGGAAACTGGCGGCCGTGCCGAGACGCTGCGGGCGGTGCGCCAGGGGGCCCGCGTGACATGGCGAAAGCTGGATTGCCTGAACCCCAATCTCCAGCGGAGGCAACGAAGACTCCACCGGCAAGGCGTCCGATGCCGGTGTCGTCGTCTGTGGCGGCTTGATGGTGTGGTCGCCGCACCTTCCGGACGTCGACGCGACGCTCAATCAGGGCGTTCAAGGAGATGAGTGGGGCGCCTACATCACGCTGTTACGTACGTCGGAGACGAACATGGGATCGCCTACGGGACGCGAGGGCGCTGTCACGTTGTTGAGGGTGTGAGTGCCTGATGGTGTGTCGGGTGTGGTGGGGCCGGGTTCCGGCTCCGTGCTCAGGCCGCGGTAGGCAGGCCGGTGACGCCGGTGACCTGATCCCGGCTGGCGAAGCGGATGGTCATCTCGGTGCGGTATTCGCTGGCGGTCATCAGGTGGCGGCGGGGCCTGAAGTGGGGTGAGATGCCGCTGAGCGCGGACAGGAACTGCTGGGCTCCGCCGACGGAGTGGAAGCCTTTCATGGCGCGTTCGCGTTGTCGGGTGGGCTGGTGGCTGTTCTCTGCCCGGTTGTTGAGGCCCTTGTGGGAGCGGTGCTCGACGGAGGGTATGACCTCGCGGTGGGCCGCGCCGTAGGAACGGGGCTTGTCCGTGACGACCACCCTCGGCACGGCCCCGATTCCCTTGAGGAGCCGGCGGAAGAACCGCCTGGCCGCAGCGGTGTCCCGCCGATTCTGTACGAGAATGTCGAGCACGTTGCCGTCCTGGTCAACGGCCCGCCGCAGGTACTTCTGCTCTCCGTTGATCTTGATGAAGACCTCGTCCAGGTGCCACTTGTCGCCGGGCCGGGGCCGTCGGCGGCGCAGGCCGTTGGCGTAGGACTGCCCGAACTTCAGGCACCAGCGGCGGACGGTCTCGTGGGAGACGATCACGCCGCGCTGCAGCATCAGCTCCTCGACCTCGCGGAGGTTGAGCGGGAAGCGGAAGTACAGCCACACGCAGTGCGCGATGATCTCGACTGGGTACCGGTGCCCCTTGTACGGCGGCGGCGTACTGCCCACGGACAACCCCCTCCACCATGATCAACCCGAAGATCATCCCACCCGGCCAGCCAACGTGACAGTGCCTGTTCTCCGGCTCGATGACCCGCAGCTTCACGAACTGCGCAAGCAGTGCCGGGTCCCGGGGCGTGCTGAACTTCAGCAACTCCTGCGCGGGCACACTCGGCCCCCGCACACCCTCCGAAACTTCCCGCTCAGCTTCCGCCTCGCCTCCCTCCGGGTGCCAACTGCCGCTGCGGATCCGGGGATCGGCGAGGTGCTCGATCGTTTCGGTGTCGTGTGCCCGCAGCGCTGCGAGGACCTTCGCGAGGGTTCCGTAGGCGTCCGAGGTCAGCATTTCGTCCGGTGTTTCACCCGGAGCGAGGAATACCGGAACAATCAGAGAAGCAATCTTCCCTTCCCCTGGCTTGATTCGCAGGGCCCGTCCGACCATTTGCACGATATCGATCATCGACCCCCGCGCATCGCAGAACGCGACGGAATCACAATTCGCCGTATCGACACCCTCACCCAGCACCTTCACCGAGCTCAACACCCGCAACGCCGCCGGCACCAACCCCTTCCCCGACCGCCGCCCACCCCCGCTGCGCCCCCCGGCACCACCCTCGACCGCCTGCGCCTGACCCTGGTCCGTGATGGTGTCGGAGGCGAACTCCTCCAGGACGGCACGGCGGTGGGTGGGCGGGTGTTCGCCGTACAGCCAGTTGGCCCATACCCGCCCAGGGTCCGGGTACCGTCTGGGGTTGTTTTCCCAGAGCTTCCGGGCTGCGTCGACGACTCCTGTGGCCATGGCTTCGGCTTCACTGACCCGGCTGTGGAACGTCAGGACCTTGCGCAGGTTCTCCTGGGCGGCCGCGGTCACGAGCCCGGCCTGCAACGCGGCGAGTCGTGCTCCGCGTGCGGCGTCCGACCCGTATCCGGCTTCCTGGCGCAGCTGATGGAACTCGGGATCGGAAATATCGACGCATACCACCTGATACGGGTCTACCAGGCCCCGGCTCACCGCCTGTGAGAGCGTCAGTTTGTACGCCACGGGCCCGAACACCCGCGACCCCGGATCCATACTCGCGATCAACCGCGGCGCACCGGACTCACCACTCCGAGCATGCTCGGGCGCCTCCCAGATCCGCGCCGTTGCCGTCATGTACAAACGGCGGGTCGCCGGCATCTTCGTCTGGTCGTGCACCGCGGCCCACGCCTTACCCGCGTACCCACTGGTGCGGTGCGCCTCGTCGACGACCATCAGGTCAAACGGACCAAGGCCGGCAGTGTGCGCGTTCTGGAGGATGCCGAGGCCGACGGCGGCGTATGTGGCGAACACCGTGACACGCTCCAGACCCCTTACCCAGGAGACGAGTTCGCCAGGGGCGGTCGTGCACGGCACACCGTCGGAGTCGTCGGCCCGGAGCGAGCAGACCCCGACCATCGCCCCCGTACGGCCTCCTTCCCGCCATGCGGCCGCGGTCTGGGTCAGCAGATCCAGTGTCGGCACCAGGACCAGGACACGCCGCGCGCCGAGTTTCTCGGCGGCCGCGACGGCGATCAGGGTCTTCCCGGAACCGGTCGCGGCGACGACCTGGGTCCGCAGGCCCTCGGCCGGCAGGTGCCCGCTCGCAGGTGTCTGCAATACCCTCAGAACCGCGTCGACCGCCTCCACCTGATGCGGAAACAACTCCTTCAGCATCACCAAAACTACCTCTCATCGACCGCTTCAGATATATTTCCAAGCCAGAAAAGACCCGGATCCCTGTGCAGCAAAATGCATTTTTCAGCGACAACCAAGACACAGACAATCGACCCCAGGGACAGCGGCAGGGCGTCGGCTCACACTCCTTAATCTAGCTGGGCATCAAAAGTGACGCACACCGACCACAGAAGTGTTTCCGAACCGCCAGTCTGTCATCTGCGCAGGGCCGTTCCTGTCAACCCCTGAACCCTCCTGACAGGGACTCAAGGGACCAGAGATCAGGCAGGAAGCCCCCATTCCTCACGGCCCGTCACCGCACTTCCCAGCAAGCCACCCCAACCCGTAGCCAGCCCAAAGGCCGTGCGGAGCATGGCCCGCCGCCCGGATCGCGGAGCGATCCGGGCCACAGTCAACGAAGTTGACTGCCCGGGCCACGGAGTGGACCGGCAAC
>NZ_JBEXPH010000287.1:0-7957 GCF_040611955.1 Streptomyces sp. NPDC006510
CGGGCATCGGCGCGGAAGCGGTGGCACGAGTGCGTTCGGCGTACCGCTCCCGGACCGGGATCGCGGCAGCCGCGTACGGCGGGGAGCGCGGCCATCCGGTGCTGTTCGGGGCCGGTCTGTGGGCGGACATCGCGGCGGAGGCGGTGGGTGACCAGGGCGCTCGGGCGTATCTGCGGGCGCACCGCGATGCGATCACGCTCGTCGAGTGTTCCGATGTGGCTCAGGCGTACGACATCGACACGGTGGAGGACCTGAAGCACCTCGGGTGACCGGAACGGCACGCTGCGCCGGCACCGTGCCACTTCTGTCGACCCGGAGAATCTCGACATCAACAAACCATTGAACTTCCACCATGAGGAAACTACTATCCACTGGTCAGAAGCCCTCTGCACCCCGGACGGCGTCCACGCCCGTATCCCGGAGCCCTGGCACGCCGTGCCATTTCAGGCGACCCGGCGGCCGTGGGACGCCGCCCGCACCGCCCGCTGAAGGAGTGACAGCTCATGTCCGCACCAGCGCCGTCCCCGCTGGCCATCGTCGATGCCGAGCCCCTGCCCCGGCAGGACGAGGTCCTGACCGACGCGGCCCTCGCGTTCGTGGCCGAGCTGCACCGGCAGTTCACGCCCCGCCGTGACGAGCTGCTCGCCCGCCGCGGCGAGCGCCGCGCCGAGATCGCCCGTACGTCCACGCTGGACTTCCTGCCCGAGACGGCGGCGATCCGTGCGGACGATTCCTGGAAGGTCGCCCCGGCCCCGGCCGCGCTGAACGACCGCCGGGTGGAGATCACCGGTCCGACCGACCGCAAGATGACCATCAACGCCCTGAACTCGGGCGCGAAGGTCTGGCTCGCCGACTTCGAGGACGCGTCCGCCCCCACATGGGAGAACGTCATCCTCGGCCAGCTCAATCTGATCGACGCCTACACCCGCAGCATCGACTTCACGGACCCCCGGTCCGGCAAGTCGTACGCCCTGAAGCCCGCCGACGAGCTCGCCACGGTCGTCGCCCGCCCGCGCGGCTGGCACCTGAACGAGCGTCACCTCCAGCTCGACGGCACCCCGGTGCCGGGCGCGCTGGTCGACTTCGGCCTCTACTTCTTCCACAACGCCCGGCGCCTCATCGACCTCGGCAAGGGCCCGTACTTCTACCTGCCGAAGACGGAGTCGCACCTGGAGGCCCGCCTCTGGAACGACATCTTCGTCTTCGCCCAGGACTACGTCGGCATCCCGCAGGGCACGGTCCGTGCGACCGTCCTGATCGAGACGATCACCGCCGCGTACGAGATGGAGGAGATCCTCTACGAGCTCCGCGACCACGCGTCCGGGCTGAACGCGGGACGCTGGGACTACCTCTTCTCCATCGTCAAGAACTTCCGCGACGGCGGCTCCAAGTTCGTCCTGCCGGACCGCAACGCGGTGACGATGACCGCCCCGTTCATGCGGGCGTACACCGAACTCCTCGTCCGCACCTGCCACAAGCGCGGCGCGCACGCCATCGGCGGCATGGCGGCCTTCATCCCGTCCCGCCGCGACGCCGAGGTCAACAAGGTCGCGTTCGAGAAGGTCAAGGCCGACAAGGACCGCGAGGCCCACGACGGCTTCGACGGCTCCTGGGTCGCCCACCCGGACCTGGTCCCGATCGCCATGGCCTCCTTCGACGCGGTCCTCGGCGAGAAGCCGAACCAGAAGGAACGCCTGCGCGAGGACGTCTCGGTGGCCGCCGGCGACCTGATCGCCATCGACACCCTGGACGCCAGGCCCACCTACGAGGGCCTGCGCAACGCCGTCGCGGTCGGCATCCGTTACATCGAGGCGTGGCTGCGCGGCATGGGCGCGGTCGCCATCTTCAACCTGATGGAGGACGCCGCCACCGCGGAGATCTCCCGCTCGCAGATCTGGCAGTGGATCAACGCGGACGTGGTCTTCGAGAACGGCGAGCACGCCACGGCGGAGCTGGCCCGCGAGGTCGCGACCGAGGAACTCGCCGCGATCCGCGCGGAGATCGGCGAGGAGGCGTTCGCCGCCGGCAAGTGGCAGCAGGCCCACGACCTCCTGCTCCAGGTCTCCCTGGACCAGGACTACGCGGACTTCCTGACGCTGCCGGCGTACGAGCAGCTGGGCTGAACCCCGCACCACCGGACCCGAATCGCCTCCGTCCCCGGCACCGCACAGCGCCGGGGACGGAGGCGTGTCCACGTCCACGTCCATGTCCGCGGACAGGCGTCAGGCGGTCGCCGCCTCCATGTCCGCCCTGACCGCCGACTCGTCCAGTGACTCGAGAACGGTGGCGGGCTCGCCGCCCTTCATCACCGCCTGTCCCACATCGGTGCGTATCGCGCCCCTGACGGCGGGCCAGGACCGCATGTTCACCGGCGCGAACTGCGCGTCCGACAACTGCTCGATGAACGCCGTCAGCGGCTGCTCGGAGGAGTTCTCGGTCGCCGCGTCGGACGCGGAGTACGTCACGGGCAGAGCGGACTGACCGCCGCCGTAGGTCATGGCGGACTTCCCGCTGTAGAGGAAGGCGAGGAACGCACCGCATTCCTTGCGGTGGCCGTTCCGCTCGAACGCCATCAGCCAGTCGCTCAGCCCGAGCGGCCTGGCGGCCCCGCCGTCCTTCTTGGGGAACGGGGCGTGCGCGTAGGGGACTTTGGCCTGATCGGCCGCGCCCATCAGCACCGGGTGGGCGATCAGCATCCCGATCTCGCCCTGGAGGAACTGCGCGTACGCGGCGGTCCTGTCGAGCTCCGCGGGCTTCGCCCCGGCCAGCCCGTCGGCGACGAGCTCGTCCCGCAGCCAGGTCAGGGCCCCGGTGTTGGCCGGCGTCGCGAAGTCGTACTCCGCGAGTTCCCCCGTATAGCCACCGCCGGCCGCGAGCAGCCAGGAAAGGGCCTCGTCGTCGGCCGCCTCGGGGCCGAACTGAAGCCCGTACGGCGTCTTCACGCCGATCGCCTTCAACGCCCCGGCGGCCTCGCGCAGCGCGTCCCACGACGTGGGGGCACCACTGATGCGGGCCCGCCGGAAGAGTTCCTTGTTGTAGAAGAGCCGGGGCGTGCTGGCCAGGAAAGGGATCCCGTACGTCGCGTCATCGACCGTGCCCGCGTCGGTGAAGGACCGGATGAAGTCGGCCTGGGTGACGATGTCGAACAGCTGGGACATGTCGTAGAGCCGGCCGTCCTCGGCATAGGGCGCGAAGACGTTCGACTGCGCGATGTCGGGCGCCCGGCCCTCTTCGACCCGTTGGGCGAGGACCCTGTCGATCTTGTTGTACGGGACCCGCTCAAGTTTGATCCGTATGTCCGCGTGCTGATTCTCGAACTCGGCGACGACGCGGTCCCACTGGTCGCCGAGCGAGGCGCCCACGCTCTTGTCGTAGCTGGCCACGAGGAGATCGAGCGTCACCTCCTGACGTGCCGAGCAGCCGGTGAGCCCGAACGCGGCCGTGGTGCCGGCGAGGCCGGCCGTCTGAAGAAGGAACTGCCGCCGACGCACCGCTCTTGCCACCTCTTACTAGTCCAGCACATGCACTGGTGGCAGATTCTGCCATACAGGCAAGTTCTGCCCGCGAGGTGAAGTGCCTTGAGGGCATAACCTGATCCGCATGCAAGGTGGCTCGTTGACGGAACGGCGCAAGGCCGCGACCCGACTGGATATCGCCCGCACGGCAGCGGCGCTCTTCGTGGAACACGGCTTGCGGACCACGCGCGCCGAGGACATCGCGCGTGCCGCGGGCGTCGCCCCGCGCACCTTCTACCGCTATTTCGCGACCAAGGAGGAGGCCATCACCCCGCTGCTCGCCGCCGGGGCCGGGCAGTGGGTGGAGGCGGTCCGGGATGCCCCGGGCGACCTGTCGGTACCGGACGCGCTGCGGCACGCGGCAGCGTGCGCGCTGACCCCGACCCCCGGTGACACGGCGGCCTCGGATTCCCTGGAGTGGGTACGGTCGCTGCTGAGGATGGCGGCGGACAGCCCGGCGCTGAGGTCGGTGTGGAACGACGCCTGCCACGACGCGGACACCACCCTGGCGAGGGTTCTCTCGGCGCGTGCCGGGCTCCCCGACGGGGCGGATTCGCTGGACATCCGGCTGACGGCCGGGGTCGCCGGCGCGGCGGTGCGGGCCGCGGTGGAGACCTGGGCGGCGGGCGATGACCCGGCCACCGGGCCACTGGGACCCGCGGCGCTGGCGGAGCGCTGCCTGACCGCCACGGAAGGCGCGCTGAAGGGCACCTGACCCCGGCCGCCGTGCGACCGCCCGGATCGGCGGTCGCCGGATCCCGCGCCCCGAGCCCCCGGCTCGTCAGTCGCCGAGGACGACCGTGCGCTGGGCGGAGAAGTCGCCCCACTTCCCGTCGGGCAGCTCGGCGCGGATCTTCATCGAGTAGCGGGTGCCGCGCGGGTCGCTCACGGTGAGGCGGTAACTCGCCCGGCCTGTGGGCGGGGTGGCGCCCCAGACGATCGTGGTGGTCAACCGGCCGCCGATGAAGAGCTTGTACGCGGGGATCCCGCCGCCCGTCTCCGGCTGCTGCCAGTCCAGGTCGATGGCGTACTCCTTGCCCTGGACGCGGTTGCTGATCCGCAGGTCGGTGGGGGCGGTGCTCGCCGGTGCGCCCGGGGCAGGGGCGGTGGTGAGGTCGATGGCGTTGCTGTCCGGCGAGGAGGTGTCGGCGGCGTCGCGGGCGCGGACCGTGAAGGTGTAGACGGTGCCGGGGCGCAGTCCGGTCAGATGCGCCGTGGTCCGCGTGCCGGGCACGCTGTGGATCCGGGAGTCCTCCTGGTAGATGTCGTACGAGGTGACTCCGACGTCGTCCGTCGAGCCTCCCCAGGAGAGGTTCACCGCCCGGCTGCCGTCCACCGTGCCGCGCAGCCTCACCGGGCGGGTCGGTGCCTGGTGGTCGGCGGGGGTCGGGGCGGGTGTGGTGACGCTTGCGGCGGCGCTCGGTGCGGAGAGGTTTCCGGCGGCGTCGCGGGCGCGGACGGTGAAGGTGTAGGCGGTCGACGCGGTCAGCCCGTCGACGTCGGTCATCACCTTGGCCGCCGGTACCGATTCGACCCGCCTCCCCTCGCGGTAGATCTCGTAACCGGTGACCGCCCTGTCGTCGGAGGCCCGCTCCCACATGACGTGCACGGAGGTGGCGCTGCTCGCCTGCGCCGTCACACGGCCCGGCACCGTCGGCTTGCGGGTGTCGGCCTCGGGAGCGGAATCGCAGGCGGTGAGCGCTCCGAGGAGCAGGGCGGTGGAACAGGCCAACGCGGCGGTTGCGTGGGGGCGTTGCACGGTCGTGCCTTCCATCCGGCAGCAATGGTCCAGACCTGTATCGCATGGTGCGGGGGTCGCCGACAAGAGGGTGGAGCGGAACCTTCCGCAATGTGCCGATGTGCGCCCCGGCAGCCCGTCGGGCGGGGGCGGTGCGCGTCGGACGCGCGTCGGCGGGTGCCCGGTGTGTCGTACGGTCGGCTGATGCTGTGCATACGAGGTGTGGTGCTGCCCGAGCGCGAGGAACGCACATTCTGGATCGACGGCGAGGTGTTGCGCGCGGGCCGGCCGCCCGGCGGGCTCGCCGGCCGGGACGCGGAGCTGGTCGTCGACGGCGGCTGGCTGCTCCCCGGGCTCGTCGACGTACACACGCATCCGGGTGCGCTGGAGCCGGGCGCGCAGTTCGACGAGGATCTGCTGCGCAGGCAGTTGGGCGAGCACCGGGACGCCGGGGTGCTCGCGGTACGCACCCCGGGCACCTCGCAGCGGATGCCCGCGTGGGTGGCAAAGGACCCGGAGTTGCCGCGGGTGACGTCGGCAGGGCGGTGGCTGGCCACGCCCGGCCGGTTCTTCCCCGGCTTCGGACGCGATGTGAGCGAGGCCGAGTTGGTGCGGGCGGCAGTGGAGGAGGCGGCCGCTGCCTCCGGGTGGTGCAAGGTCATCGGTGACTGGGCCGCCGACGAACCGGCCGTGCCACTGCCGCTGTTGACGTCGGTGGTGAAGGCGGTGCACGCGGCGGGCGGCAAGGTGGCGGTGCACTGCCAGACCGCCGAGGGCACCCGCAATGCCGTACTGGCGGGCGCCGACAGCCTGGAGCACGGGATGCATCTCGACCCGGCCCTGCTGGACCGGATGGCCGCGCAGGGCACGGCGTTCGTGCCGACGCTGGGCGTATTCGGTGCGAAGGCGGACGCGATGCGGGCACGGGAGCCGAGCGTGCGCCGTGATCTGTGGCTGGCCGGCTGGGACACCATGCTCGACAATGTGCGCGCGGCCCACGAGGCGGAGGTGACGGTGCTGGCCGGGACGGACTCCTTCCCGTGCGGAACGGTCGCGGGTGAGATGGAATGGCTGGTACGGGCCGGGCTTCCGGCCCACGCGGCACTCGGCGCCGCGTCCTGGACGGCGCGGGCCTGGCTCGGACTGCCGGGCCTCGTGGACGGCGCACCCGCCGATGTCGTCGCGTACGCCACCGACCCGGCCCTCGACCCCGGCTCACTGAACCATCCGAGCCGGATCATGCTCCGTGGGCGCGTCGTGCGATGAGCGATGAGTTCCGGACACGGAAGGAGTCGGCACTGTATGGACACTCATACGGAGACAACGCCCACGATCGATCTGGCGCCCGCGGCCCGGCAGGTCGCCGCCCTGCTCGACGGCATCGACGAGCAGCAGCTGGACGATCCGACACCCTGCCCCGACTACGCGGTACGCGAGCTGCTCGCCCATGTGGTCGAGCTGAGCACGGCCTTCCGTGACGCCGCGCGGAAGGACTTCGGCCCGACGACCGACACCCCTCCGGGCACGAAGCGTCCGGTCCTCGGTGACGGCTGGCGCGAAGCGCTGCCGCCGCTGCTGGACGAGCTGGTGACGGCCTGGCGGGATCCTGCCGCCCGGCAGGGAATGACCAGGGCGGGCAATGTGGATCTGCCGGGTGAGGTGGCGCTGATGGTCGCGCTGGACGAGCTGGTGATCCACGGCTGGGACCTCGCCCGGTCGACCGGCCAGAAGTTCGAGGGGGACGAGGCGAGCCTTCGCATCGCGCTGGACATGCTGACCCCCGGTGACGGCAAGCCCCGGGCGGACAGCATCTTCGGCCCGCCGGTCCCCGTCCCGGCCGACGCGCCCCTCGTCGACCGGGCCATCGCGATGAGCGGCCGCCGCCCGGACTGGAAGCCCGGCGACTGAGCGGTGCGACCGGGGCGGTGAGCGGTGGTGGCGGGCCGTGGCCGGGCGGGGCCCGGTCGGGGCCGGTCAGCCCCCGGTCAGCTTTCGCGCCGCCTCGCGTGCCTGTTCCCGCAGCCGTTCGTCGGCCGGGGCTATCCCCGGCTCCAGGCCCGAGGCCCGCACCCGGAGATCCCGTTCGGCCAGAGCGGTCAGGCGACGACGTCCGTCCGCGGTGAGGGCGGCGGGTCCGAGTACGACCAGGGCCTCCAGCGCGGACACGGCGTCGGCGTCCTGCTCCGCGGCATCCAGGAGCAGCTCGGCCGCGCGGGGGCCGTCGAGGGACTCGGGCGCGATCGCGTGCAGGGCCAGCACCGCCGACGGAACCTGCACCCGGTCGGTGAGCAGGCCCTCCAGCGCGGGGACCAGCGGCCGGGCCGCGTCGCCGATGCGGGCCGCCGCCCGCGCGGCACGGCCGAACGTCCAGTGCATCCACGTCGGCTCCGTCGCCGCGAGCACACCGGCCAGTACCGGTACCGCTTCCGCCGGGTCACCGGTGATCCGCCACAGGGCCGCGGCGATCTCGACATCGGTGTCCAGCTGCGGGATGTTGCGGTCGCCCTCGGGATCGCTGAGCGCGGACCGCAGGGCGGGCACCAGACCGGCCGCCTCCGGGCCCAGTCCGGCGGCGAGGCCCGCGGCCTCCCGCACCGCCCGACCACCGGGCGTGAGCTGTGCGGCGACGGCCGCCAGGAGCGGGCCGGTCTCCCCCGTCAGCTCGCGCACCGCCGTCGCCGCAGCGAGCCGGCCGTCCTCCGGG
>NZ_JBEXPH010000288.1:0-7900 GCF_040611955.1 Streptomyces sp. NPDC006510
CGCGGTGTTCTTCCCGCTGGCAGTGAAGCGGTTCCCGGGACCTGAGCCGCTGACAAACCCGGCCTCGGGCGGCGGGCCCGGGGGGCCGGCCCGGGGGCGCGGGCGGGGCCGGCCGGCCCGACCGGCGCACCCGGGGAGACTTTCCGCCGGCGCCGTTCCCGTCCGCGTCCGTTCCGCGTACGGGATTCTTCGTTACTTCACTACGAGCGAGGACCACGACTGGACCCACTGCTCACGGTTCTTGGCGATCTCGTCCGGGGCAACGGTCGTCGGCTTGTCCACCTTCGCACCGAACTTCGTGAAGAGCTCCGGCAGTTCCGCGTCCTTGGTGACCGGGTTCACGAACATGTTGAGCGGCATGTCCTCCTGGAAGCTCTTGCTGATCAGGAAGTCCAGCAGGGCCTTGCCGCCCGCCTCGTTCTTCGCACCCTTCAGCAGGCCGGCGAACTCGATCTGCCGGAAGCAGGTCCCGGTGGCCACCCCGGTCGGGGCCTCGGCCGGCTGCGGCTTCGCATACAGCACCTCGACCGGCGGGCTGGAGGCGTACGAGACGACGAGCGGCCGGTCGGCCTTGACCTTCTTGCCGCCCGCGGAGCCGGAGAACTCCTCGTTGTACGCCTGCTCCCAGCCGTCGACGACCTTGACGCCGTTGCTCTCCAGCTTCTTCCAGTAGTCCTGGTAGCCCTTCTCGCCGTAGGTGGCGACAGTGCCGAGGAGGAAGCCGAGGCCGGGCGAGGAGGTCCCCGCGTTCTCGGTGACGAGCAGGTTCTTGTACGCGGGCTTCGCCAGATCGTCGAAGGACCGCGGCGGCGCGAGCTTCTTGTCGGCGAAGTACTTCTTGTCGTAGTTGACGCAGATGTCGCCGGTGTCGATGGGGGTGACCCGGTGCGCGTCCGCGTCGAGCCGGGTGTCGGCCGCGACCCGGTCGATGCCCTTCGCCTGATACGGCGTGAACAGCCCGCTGTCGAGGGCGCGGGAGAGCAGTGTGTTGTCGACGCCGAAGAACACGTCGCCGCGCGGGGAGCCCTTGGTCAGGATCTCCTGGTTGAGCGCGACACCCGCGTCGCCGCTCTTCAGCACCTTGACGGTGTAGCCGGTCTGCTCGGTGAACTCCTTCAGCACGTCCTTGGAGGCGTTGAAGGAGTCGTGGCTGACGAGGGTCACGGTCTTGGAGCCGGAGCCCTTCGTACCGCCGGAACCGGAGGCCGAGTCGTCGGAGCTCCCGCATCCGGCGAGTGCGGTGACGCCGAGCGCGGCGGCGACAGCCGTCGCCGCGAGCTGCCTGGTCCTGCGCGTGGTGCTCACTATGGATTCCTCCTGGGTTTTGGCCAGGAAGAGACGCGGCCCTGCCCACGGGAAGCGGGCAGGGCGCAACAGCATGAGTTGATGACCGAACTTCCTACCCGGAATGACCCGGGCGAGGTTCAGAGGGTCTGCGGCCGACCTGTCCTCGGTGCCGCACTCTCAGCGCTGTGGCGCTCCCCTGTCGGAATATGAAGTTGAATTCGGGCCCAGATTACACGGGCCGTCCCGGCCTCAGCGCTCGGCCGCCGCCAACTGCCCGCAGGCTCCGTCGATCTCCTGACCACGGGTGTCCCGCACGGTGACCGGCACCCCGTGGGCCGCGATCGCCTCGACGAACGCCTTCTCGTCCTCGGGCCGCGAGGCGGTCCACTTGGAACCGGGCGTGGGGTTCAGCGGGATCAGGTTGACGTGCACCCGCTTGCCCTTGAGGAGCCGGCCGAGCCGGTCCCCGCGCCACGCCTGGTCGTTGATGTCACGGATCAGCGCGTACTCGATGGAGATGCGGCGGCCGGACTTCTCCGCGTACTCCCACGCGGCGTCCAGCACCTCGCCCACCTTCCAGCGCGTGTTCACGGGCACGAGGGTGTCGCGCAGCTCGTCGTCCGGCGCGTGCAGCGAGACTGCGAGACGGCACTTGAAGCCCTCGTCCGCGAAACGGAGCATCGCGGGCACCAGGCCCACGGTGGAGACGGTGATCCCGCGCTGCGAGAGCCCCAGCCCGTCCGGCTCCGGGTCGGTGAGCCGGCGGATCGCGCCGACCACCCGGTTGTAGTTGGCGAGCGGCTCGCCCATGCCCATGAAGACGATGTTGGAGAGCCGCGCCGGGCCGCCGGGGACCTCTCCGTCACGCAGCGCCCGCATCCCGTCCACGATCTGGTGGACGATCTCGGCGGTGGAGAGATTGCGGTCGAGACCGGCCTGTCCCGTCGCGCAGAACGGGCAGTTCATCCCGCAGCCCGCCTGCGAGGAGATGCACATCGTCACCCGCTCCGGGTAACGCATCAGAACGGACTCGACGAGCGTCCCGTCGTGCAGCTTCCACAGCGTCTTGCGGGTGGTGTCGTCGTCGCAGCTGATGTGGCGGACCACCGACATCAGGTCGGGGAACATCGCCTCGGCGAGCTTGTCCCGCGATCCGGCCGGGATGTTGGTCCACTCCGCCGGGTCGTGCGCGTACCGCGCGAAATAGTGCTGCGAGAGCTGCTGGGCGCGGAACGGCTTCTCGCCGATCGCGGCGACGGCTTCCTTGCGCTCGGCGGGCGTGAGGTCGGCGAGATGCCGCGGCGGCTTCTTGGCTCCGCGGGGCGCGACGAAAGTGAGTTCTCCGGGCTTAGGCATGGTCCATCCAGTGTCGCAGACGGAACAGTGAGGGCCCGCCGTCCTGTGGACAGCGGGCCCTCACTCGCAAAACCCCAGGTCAGCAGCCTGATCTCAGCCGGAACCGACGAACAGCACCAGCAGCAGCCAGACCACCGGGGCGGTCGGCAGCAGCGAGTCCAGCCGGTCCATGATGCCGCCGTGCCCCGGCAGCAGCGTGCCCATGTCCTTGATCCCGAGGTCCCGCTTGATCATCGACTCGCCCAGATCGCCGAGAGTGGCGCTGACCGCGACCGCGAGCCCGAGCAGCAGCCCCTGCCACCAGGAACCGCCGTCGATCAGGAACTGCATGCACAGCGCACCGGCGACCATCGCGAAGGCGACGGCCCCGAACAGGCCCTCCCGGGTCTTTCCGGGGCTGATGCGCGGCGCCAGCTTGTGCTTCCCGAAGCGCCAGCCGACGGCGTACGCGCCCGTGTCGCTGACCACGGTCAGCAGCAGGAAGGTGAGCACCCGCTGCGGCCCGTCGTCGGCGGTCAGGAGCATCGCGACGAACGTGGCGAGGAACGGTACGTAGAACGCCGCGAACACACCGGCCGTGACGTCCTTGAGGTAGTCCTCGGGCGGCTGGGTCATCCGCCAGACGAGCACCGCCAGCGCGGTCAGCGCCATCGCCACCCAGGCGCCTTCGGCGCCCCATGCGTAACCGGACACCACCATCGCCGCGCCGCCCACCGCCAGCGGGACGAGCGGTGCCTTGATGCCCTTGCGCTCCTGGAGCCGAGAGGTCAGCTCCCACAGGCCCACGACGACGGCGACGGCGATCACACCGACGAAGACGGCCTTCACGATGAACAGCGAGGCGACGATGACGGCGCCGAGCCCCACACCGACCCCTATGGCGGCTCGCAGATCACGGCCCGCACGTTTCTTCTGCGGGGGCGGCGGCGCGGTGGACATGGGCTCCTGCGGCTTCTCGTCACGGAACAAGGGGCCGCCGCTCAGGCGTCCGGCCCCCTGGTCCCGGTCATCACGGTCGTCAGCGTCTCTACCTGCGTCGGGAACGTCCGGCACGATGGGCATGGGCCGAGTCTGCTGGGCGTCATGCACATCGTATGCAGGACCCGCCGGAGCAGCCTGCATCTCAGGCGCACCCCAATGGCCGGCTCCCTGCGGGGCGCCCCAGGAAGAGTCGTTCATCAGACTTCGAGCAGCTCGGCTTCCTTGTGCTTGAGCAGCTCGTCGACCTGTGCGACGTACTTCGCGGTGGTGTCGTCGAGCTCCTTCTCGGCGCGACGCACCTCGTCCTCGCCCGACTCCTTGTCCTTGACCAGCTTGTCGAGGGTCTCCTTGGCCTTGCGGCGCACGGCCCGGATGGAGATCTTGGAGTCCTCGGCCTTGCCCTTGGCGACCTTGATGTAGTCGCGGCGGCGCTCCTCGGTGAGCTCCGGGAAGGTCACCCGGATGATGTTGCCGTCGTTGCTCGGGTTGACGCCGAGGTCCGAGTCGCGGATGGCCTGCTCGATGTTGCGCAGCGCGGTCTTGTCGAACGGCGTCACGACGGCCATGCGCGGCTCGGGCACCGAGAACGAGGCGAGCTGGTTGATCGGGGTCAGCGCGCCGTAGTAGTCGGCGACGATCTTGTTGAACATCGCCGGGTGCGCACGGCCGGTACGGATCGCGGCGAAGTCCTCTTTCGCGACGACGACGGCCTTCTCCATCTTCTCCTCGGCCTCGAGGAGGGTTTCTTCGATCACCACGTGCTCCTGCGTGTCTTGAGTGGGCCCGTCGTGCTCGGGCCCGGCGGGTCCTGCGTCGCGTCCTCACCTGCACGGTGTCCGACCGGCAGGCCGTTGTCCATCCTTCGGGGCCGGTCCCGGGGGTTCCCCCGACGGCCCGGACCTCCCCGTCGTACTCCGGGAAGGTCCCCCGGCCCTCAGGCCCGGGTGCTCCGGTCACTCACGAGCGTGCCGATCTTCTCACCCTTGACCGCGCGGGCGATATTGCCGGTGGCGGTCAGCTCGAAGACGAGGATCGGCAGGTCGTTGTCGCGGCAGAGCGTGATGGCGGTGGCGTCGGCGACCTTGAGATCGCGGGCGAGAACCTCGCTGTACTCGAGCGCGTCGAACTTCACCGCGTCGGGGTTGCTCTTCGGGTCGGAGTCGTAGACCCCGTCCACCCCGTTCTTGCCCATCAGAAGGCCCTCTGCGTCGATCTCCAGGGCGCGCTGGGCGGCAGTGGTGTCGGTGGAGAAGTACGGCATCCCCATGCCGGCGCCGAAGATGACGACGCGGCCCTTCTCCAGGTGGCGCACGGCGCGCAGCGGGATGTACGGCTCCGCGACCTGCCCCATGGTGATGGCGGTCTGGACGCGGGAGTCGATGCCTTCCTTCTCCAGGAAGTCCTGGAGTGCCAGGCAGTTCATGACCGTGCCGAGCATGCCCATGTAGTCGGACCGGGCCCGGTCCATGCCGCGCTGCTGGAGCTCGGCACCGCGGAAGAAGTTGCCGCCGCCGATGACGACCGCGATTTCCGCGCCGTCGCGGACGACCGCCGCGATTTCCCGGGCGATGGCGTGTACGACGTCGGGGTCGACACCGAGACCCCCGCCGCCGGCGAACGCCTCTCCGGACAGCTTCAGCATGAAGCGTCCGGCCACCTTGCCGTCGTCGCGCTTGTGGTCACCTTTTGCGGCGTCCGCGCCCTTGTTCATGGAGATTCTCCTCGTGCACATACGAAGAAGGCCATTGCCGGTGGGTCTGGTGTCCCTCAGCGGCAATGGCCTCCTCGTCAGATCTGCGGTCGTACGGCGTGAGTGCGGCCGACGACTGCACTAGACCCTATCGGGGTCCACCGTTGTTCGCGGACGGACTCAGATGCCGACCTTGATGCGCGAGAAGCGCTTCAGGCTGACACCGGCCTCGTCCAGAACCTTCTGGACGGACTTCTTGTTGTCCTTGGCGAAGGCCTGCTCCAGGACGACGACCTCCTTGAAGAAGCCGTTGACGCGACCCTCGACGATCTTCGGAAGGGCGGCCTCGGGCTTGCCCTCCTCGCGAGAGGTGGCCTCGGCGACACGACGCTCGTTCTCGACCGTCTCGGCCGGGACCTCGTCGCGGTTGAGGTACTTCGGGGCGAAGGCGGCGATGTGCTGCGCGACGTCCTTGGCGACCTCGGCGTTCTCCTTGTCGAGCTCGACGAGCACGCCGACCTGCGGCGGGAGGTCGGGCATCGTGCGGTGCATGTACGCAGCCACGTAACCGCCGGTGAACTGCGCGAAGCGGTCCAGGACGATCTTCTCACCGAGGTTGGCGTTGGCCTCGTCGACGTACGCCTGGACGGTCTTGCCGGCCTCGATCTCGGAGGCGAGCAGCGCGTCCAGGTCGGCCGGGGAGGTCGCGGCGACGTGGGCGGCGAGCGTGTTGGCGACGGTCTGGAACTTCTCGCCCTTGGCGACGAAGTCCGTCTCGCACTTCAGCTCAAGCAGAACGCCGGAGGTCTTGTCCTCGGAGATGAGGGAGACGACGGCACCGTTCTCGGCAGAACGGCCCTCGCGCTTGGCGACGCCCTTCTGACCCTTGATACGGAGCGCCTCGACGGCCTTGTCGACGTTGCCGTCGGCCTCGTCGAGCGCCTTCTTGCAGTCCATCATGCCGGCGCCGGTCAGCTCGCGGAGCTTCTTGACGTCAGCGGCGGTGTAGTTCGCCATGAGTCTGTGTTTCTCTCTCGAAGTCTGAAAGATCTACGGGTGAACGGCGGGGGCGGTGCTTGTGGCACCGGCCCCCGCCGTCATCAGCCGTGACGGGTGTCAGGCCTGCTCGGCGTCCGCGGCGGGGGCCTCGGCAGCGGGGGCCTCGGCAGCAGCCTCGGCCGGCTTCTCGGCGTCCGCGACCTTCTCGGTCTCGGCGGAGGACTGCACCTCGGCGTCGGCCTTCTTGTCGCCCTCGAGCAGGTCGCGCTCCCACTCGGCGAGCGGCTCACCGGCGGCCTTCTCGCCCGGCTTCGAGTCACCGGTGGCGGCACCGGAACGGGCGATGAGGCCCTCGGCGACGGCGTCGGCGATCACGCGGGTGAGCAGGGTGACGGAGCGGATCGCGTCGTCGTTGCCCGGAATCTTGTAGTCGACCTCGTCGGGGTCGCAGTTGGTGTCGAGGATCGCGACGACCGGGATGTGGAGCTTGCGCGCCTCACCGACGGCGATGTGCTCCTTCTTGGTGTCGACGATCCAGACGGCGCTCGGCACCTTCTGCATCTCGCGGATACCACCGAGGGTCTTCTCCAGCTTGGCCTTCTCGCGGGAGAGGACCAGGAGCTCCTTCTTGGTGAGGCCGGAGGCGGCCACGTCCTCGAAGTCGATGAGCTCAAGCTCCTTCAGACGCTGAAGGCGCTTGTAGACGGTGGAGAAGTTGGTGAGCATGCCACCGAGCCAACGCTGGTTGACGTACGGCATGCCGACGCGCGTCGCCTGCTCGGCGATGGCCTCCTGGGCCTGCTTCTTCGTACCCACGAACATGATGGAGCCGCCGTGGGCGACGGTCTCCTTGACGAACTCGTAGGCGCGGTCGATGTACGACAGCGACTGGAGCAGGTCGATGATGTAGATGCCGTTGCGCTCGGTGAAGATGAAGCGCTTCATCTTCGGGTTCCAGCGACGGGTCTGGTGACCGAAGTGGACGCCGCTCTCCAGCAGCTCCCGCATCGTGACGACGGCCATGGCCGTACTCCTTGAGGTGCTCGGTTGTCGCGACCGCAGGATTGCTGTCGCGCCTGACGCCCCGACGCGCCGTGCCACAAGGGACCGAGGAGCGCGGCCACCGTCCGCAGAGAGGGAGGTGGCGGGGCGTGCGAAGTCGACCCGGTGACCCGGATCGCCATAGGAAGTGTACGGGACGGCCCGGGTGCCGGGTGACGGCGCTGTCCACAACCGGCTGGTTGTCCACAGATCCCGTTCATGATCCCCGCGGATCGGGGGGCTGCGGGACGGTTCTGCCATGCGATGCACACCCGATCCGACCCACCTGGCCTGCCCGGCCGGCCTGCCCGACCCGGCGGCTGCCCGCCTCCGGAACCGACACCGCGGGGCAGCGCCCCGCGGTGTGCCCGCCCTTCCGGCGCGGGAGGCACTGCTGGTGGCGGTGGTGTTGTCCCTGTTGGCGGTCGTGTGCGGCACACCGGTTGCCACGGCCCGAGAGCCGACGCCCGCTCCCGTTCCCGCACCGATGCCCGCGCCCGCGCCGGGGCCGGATGGCGACCGCAGCTGGCCGCTCGCGGGGCGGCC
>NZ_JBEXPH010000289.1:0-7854 GCF_040611955.1 Streptomyces sp. NPDC006510
GGCCCGCGCAGCAGGGCACCCCCCTGCCGCCACAGGTCCCCCAGGCACCCCAGCCGCCGGTTCAGGCCGCGCCCCATCTGCCCGCGCAGGTCCCCCCGCAGCAGCCGGCCCAGCCTCCGCAGCAGCCGCAGCAGCCGCAAGGGCAACACCCGCAGCAGGCCCAGCCCGTCGACCCGCGCACCGGGGGCGCCTGGCCGACCCCGGTCACCCACGACCAGCGCGAGCGTTCCGTGCCCGGTGCCCCGCTCGGGTACACGGCCGCCGTGGAGCTCTCCTCCGACCGGCTGGTCCGGGGCAAGCAGAAGGCGAAGAGCAGCCGCACGCCGTCCGGCGCGTCCCGCTTCAAGCTGGGCGGCAAGAAGGAGGAGGCCGAGCGGCAGCGCAAGCTCGACCTGATCCGTACGCCCGTGCTGTCCTGCTACCGGATCGCGGTCATCAGCCTCAAGGGCGGCGTCGGCAAGACCACGACGACCACCGCCCTCGGCGCGACACTGGCCACCGAGCGGCAGGACAAGATCCTCGCCATCGACGCCAACCCGGACGCGGGCACGCTCGGCCGCCGGGTGCGCCGCGAGACCGGTGCCACCATCCGTGACCTGGTCCAGGCGATCCCGTACCTCAACTCGTACATGGACATCCGCCGGTTCACCTCGCAGGCGCCCTCCGGTCTGGAGATCATCGCCAATGACGTGGACCCGGCGGTCTCCACGACGTTCAACGACGAGGACTACCGGCGCGCGATCGACGTGCTGGGCAAGCAGTACCCGATCATCCTCACCGACTCGGGCACCGGCCTGCTCTACAGCGCGATGCGCGGGGTGCTCGACCTCGCCGACCAGTTGATCATTATCTCGACGCCGTCGGTCGACGGTGCGTCCAGCGCGTCCACCACGCTGGACTGGCTCTCCGCGCACGGGTACGCGGAGCTGGTGCAGCGCTCCATCACCGTCATCTCCGGGGTCCGCGAGACCGGCAAGATGATCAAGGTCGATGACATCGTGCAGCACTTCGAGACGCGCTGCCGCGGCGTGGTGGTCGTGCCGTTCGACGAGCATCTGTCGGCCGGCGCCGAGGTCGACCTCGACATGATGCGTCCCAAGACCCGCGAGGCGTACTTCAATCTCTCCGCGATGGTCGCCGAGGACTTCTCCCGCGCCCAGCAACAGCAGGGACTCTGGACGTCCAACGGCTCCAACCCGCCGCCGCAGTACGCCCCGCCGATGCCCGGTCAGCAGCAGTACGCCCCGCAGCAGCCGCAGCAGGGGTACCCGCAGCAGCCGTACGGCGGCCAGCAGCCCCCGCAGCCGTACCCGCCGCAGCCCGGCCCCGGGGCGCAACCGAACGGCTGGCAGCAGTCGTTGCCCTCACCGGCCCCGTCCGCGGCGAACCCGGCGGGCCCGCTGCCACCCCACCAGCAGCAGCTCGCCCTGCCTGGTCAGCCGGGTCAGCCCGGCCAGCCGGTTCCGCCCGAGCCCCAGGGTCCCGTCCCGCCCTCCGGGTGGCAGCAGCAGCCGCCGTCAGCGCCTCAGCAGTAAGGCATCAGAGGTCTAAACCAATGAGGGCCCGCACCGTCTCCACGGTGCGGGCCCTCCGCACATTCCCGCAGACCACACGCCGTTTCGATGACCGTTGACGCAGCTCGACCACCGCTGATAAACCTTCGCTTCACCAGCTGGCGAACCACAGATCAACCCGCCTTCTCCGTGCGAGTCATGACGCGAGGTCCCTGACCATGGTCGAAAGAGTTCCACCACGCTCCGCCAAGCCACGCTCACGTCTGCGTGTCCTCCTGGCCTCCGGCGCCGCCGCTCTGGCACTGGCCGCCGGTTCCATCGTCCCGGGTGTGCCGCTCGGCGCCGCTCCGCAGCAGGCGCAGGCCGCCGACAGCGGCAAGTCGACGCTGACCGTCGCCGTCGCACAGAGCGTCGACTCGCTGAGCCCGTTCCTCGCTCAGCGGCTCATGAGCACCAGCATCAGCCGGCTCATGTACGACTTCCTCACCAACTACGACCCCAAGGACAACCACGCGATCCCCGGCCTCGCCACCAAGTGGGAGCCGTCCGCGGACAAGCTGACCTGGACGTACACCATCCGGTCCGACTCCAAGTGGTCGGACGGACAGCAGGCCACCGCCGAGGACGCGGCCTGGACGTTCAACAAGATGATGACCGACGAGGGCGCCGCGCAGGCCAACGGCAACTTCGTCGCGAACTTCAAGAAGGTGACGGCTCCCAGCCCGACGCAGCTGGTCATCCAGCTCAAGGAGCCGCAGGCCACCATGGCCGCGCTCGATGTGCCGATAGTCCCCAAGCACGTCTGGGAGAAGGTCGGCGACTTCTCCAAGTTCAACAACGACACGAAGTTCCCGATCGTCGGCAACGGGCCGTTCGTCCTGACGGACTACAAGGTCGACCAGTACGTGAAGCTCAAGGCCAACAAGGACTTCTGGCGCGGCAAGCCGAAGTTCGACGAGCTGGTCTTCAAGACGTACAAGGACCAGGACGCCGCGGTCGCCGCCCTGCGCAAGGGCGAGGTCTCCTTCGTCGCAGGCTCCCCCGCGCTGACGCCCGCTCAGGCCGCGTCGCTCAAGGGCGACAAGAACATCAAGGTCAACGAGGGTCCGGGCCGCCGCTTCTTCGCGCTGGCCACCAACCCGGGCGCGCAGACCAAGGACGGCAAGAAGTTCGGCAACGGCAACAAGGCCCTTCTCGACCAGAAGGTCCGCCAGGCCCTCTTCCTGTCCATCGACCGCAAGACCATCATCGACAAGGTCTTCCAGGGCCACGCCGTCGAGGGCCAGGGCTATATCCCGCCGCGCTTCTCCGCGTACCACTGGCAGCCGACCGCCGAGCAGAGCCTCGCGTACGACCCGGCGAAGGCGGCCAAGCTGCTCGACGAGGCGGGCTACCCGCTCAAGGGCGACCAGCGGGTCGGCAAGGACGGCAAGCCGCTCGACCTGCGCATCCTGTGCCACGCCACGGACCCGAACGACAAGGCGATCGGCAAGTACCTCAAGGAGTGGTGGGGCAAGCTCGGCATCGGCCTGAAGGTCGACTGCCTCGACGACGTCTCCGTGCCCTGGTACGCCGGTGAGTACGACCTCGCCTTCGACGGCTGGTCCGTCAACCCGGACCCCGACTTCGTCCTCGGCATCCACACCTGCGCCGCGCTACCGGTCAAGGCGAAGGACAGCGCCGCCACCGACAACTTCATCTGCGACAAGCAGTACGACGAGCTCTACAAGAAGCAGCTCGCCGAGTACGACCCGGCCAAGCGGGCCGGCATCGTCAACCAGATGCAGTCGTGGCTGTACGACTCCGGGTACATGAGCGTCATCGCGTACCCGAACGCGGTCGAGGCGTACCGCACCGACCAGATCAAGTCGATCACGACCATGCCCGAGAAGGCCGGCAACATCTACGGCCAGGACGGTTACTGGAGCTGGTGGTCGGCCGCTCCGGCGTCCGGCGGCAGTTCGGACGGCTCCGGCGGGTCGAGTTCCACCGGCGTCGTCATCGGCATCATCGTGGTGGTCGTGGTGCTCGTCGGTGGCGGGCTGTTCATCGCGATGCGCCGCCGCAACACGGCGGACGACCGCGAGTAATCACCCGGACGGGTCGAGAGGGACCGGCCGGGGAACATTCACGTCGCCGGCCGGCCCCTCCACGTGCAGCACGAGTAACGAGAGTTCCCCATGACAGCTGACAGCACTCCGGCGCTCGTGCAGATCGCGGACGCGGACACCGACGGCCCGGCTCAGGCCGGCCCGTCGGCCGCCCGCGGTCCACGGGCGCGCAACACCAAGGCATACCTCCGATACGTGGCGGCCAAGATCGCGGGAGCGGCGGTCTCACTGTTCGCGGTCCTGGTCACCAGCTTCTTCCTCTTCCGGCTCATTCCCAGCGACCCGGTGAAGCAGATGACGGGCGGCCGCCCGGTCTCCGCCGAGCAACTCCAGTCGCTGCGCCACCAGTTGGGACTCGACCAGCCGATGTGGCAGCAGTTCACCACGTACATCGGCGACGCCCTCACGGGTGACTTCGGCACCTCGTTCCAGTTCCACGCACCGGTCATCGACAAGATCACCGAGGCGCTCCCGGCGACGCTGCTCCTCACCGGCACGTCGTACGTCCTCTACACCGCGCTCGGCATCTGGCTCGGCACCCGTACCGCCTGGCGCAACGGCTCCATGAGCGACCGCTTCAACACCGCGTTCGCGCTCACGCTCCACTCGGTGCCGGCGTTCTGGCTGGGCCTGCTCCTGATCATCGTCTTCGCGGTGGGCATCGGCCCGATCCCCGGGATGTTCCCGACGGGCGGTCTGGAGTCGGGCAACGAGACCGGGTTCGCCTACGTCCTCGACGTGGCGCACCATCTGGTCCTGCCGGTGATCACACTGGTCGCGGTCGGGTACGCGCAGACGCTCCTGGTGATGCGTTCCTCGCTGCTCGACGAGATGGGCAGCGACTATCTGACGACGGCCCGCGCGAAGGGGCTGCGGGACGACGTCGTGCGCCGCAAGCACGCCGTGCCGAACGCGATGCTGCCGACGTTCACCCTGATGTTCGTGAACCTCGGGCATGTGGTCGCCGGACAGATCCTGGTCGAGACGGTGTTCTCCTGGCCGGGCCTCGGCGGTCTCTTCTACCAGGGTCTCAGCGTGCCCGATCTCCCACTGGTGCAGGCGCTGTTCTTCGTCTTCGCCACCGCGGTGATCCTGGCGAACACCCTTGCCGATGTGCTCTATCCGCTGCTCGACCCCCGGGTGGGCCGATGACTACCGAATCCATGCCCACGCCCACGAAGGCGGAGACCGCGCAGAATCCGCGTGCCCTGGCCCGCGCGCGCAAGCGCCGGTCCATCGCCCGCTTCTGGCGGGAGTACCGAGGTCACCGGAGCGGACTGTGGGGTCTGGGCGCACTCGTCCTGATCGCACTGGTCGCCCTGTTCGCACCGCAGCTCGTCGGCGCCGACTCGCAGAGCGTCACCGGCGCCCCCGGTGGCGCGCTGGAGTCGCCGAGCGGTGAATTCCCGCTCGGCACCGACCAGTTCGGACGCAGCGTGCTGGCGCTGCTGGTGTGGGGCACCCGGGTCTCGCTGACCGTCGGCCTGCTCGCGGCGTTCCTGTGCGTCGCCATCGGTACGGTCGTCGGCATCGTCGCGGGCCACTTCCGCGGCTGGTACTCGACGGTCCTGATGCGGGTCACCGACTGGTTCCTGGTGATGCCGACGCTGGTGCTCGCCATCGCGCTCGCCACGGTGATGAACCGTTCGATGTGGACGGTCATCATCGCGATCGGGGTCACGACCTGGCCGACCACGGCCCGGCTGGTCCGGGCCCAGACGCTCGCCGTGGAGTCCCGCCCGTACATCGAACGCGCCCGCGCGCTGGGCGGCGGCCACGGGCACATCATGGCCCGGCACGTGCTGCCGAACGTGATGCCGCTGGTGCTCGCGCAGACCACACTGGTGATCTCCAACGCGATCCTCACCGAGGCCACCCTGGCCTTCCTCGGTCTCAGCGACCCGACCACCACCTCCTGGGGCGGCATGCTCCAGGACGCCCGCGAGGCGGGCGCGGTCAGCGCGGGCCACTGGTGGTACCTGGCGCCGCCCGGCATCGCCATCGCGCTGGTGGCCCTGGCGTTCACACTGTGCGGCCGCGCCATCGAGTCCGTCCTCAATCCCAAGCTGGGGGTGGCCCGTTGAGCACGACGAGCATCCAGAAGACACCGCTTCTCGACGTACGGGACCTCACGGTGACGTACGCCGGCGGGGCCCAGGCCGTCCGTGGTGTGAACCTCTCGGTCGACGCCGGGCAGAAGCTCGGCATCGCCGGTGAGTCGGGCTGCGGGAAGTCGACGCTGGCGCTCGCGCTGCTGCGGCTGCTGCCCGCCGGCGCGAAGGTCTCCGGCCAGATCCTGCTGAACGGCGAGGACGTCCTCACCATGAAGTGGGGCCAGGTCCGGGCGGTGCGCTGGGCCGGGGCATCGATCGTCTTCCAGGGCGCGATGCACTCGCTCAACGCGGTGCACCGCATCGGGGAGCAGATCGCAGAACCGATCCTGCTGCACCGGAAGGCGACACAGGCCGGTGCGGCGAAGAAGGCCGGCGAACTGCTGGAGCAGGTGGGGCTGCCCGCCGCCCGCGCGTCCGCCTATCCGCACGAGCTCTCCGGCGGGCAGCGGCAGCGCGTGATGATCGCCATGGCGCTCGCCTGCGATCCGGGACTGATCATCGCGGACGAACCGACCACGGCTCTCGATGTGATGATCCAGGCCCAGATCCTGCGGCTGATCGAGCAGCTGGTGTCCGAGCAGGACCTCGGCCTGATCATGATCAGTCATGACCTCGCGGTGCTCTCGGACACCTGCGACCGGCTCGCGGTGATGTACGCGGGCCGGGTCGTCGAGGAGGGCCCGGCGTCCGAGGTCTACGAGAACGCGCACCACCCGTACGGCAAGGCCCTGTCCGGCGCGTTTCCGCGCATCGGCGATCCGGCCTCCCGGTTCGCGCCCCGCGGGCTGCCCGGTGACCCGCCGGACCCGTCGGCGCTGCCCGGCGGCTGCACCTTCCACCCGCGCTGCCCGGTGGCCCTGGACTCCTGCGTGACCGAGGACCAGGAGCTGCGGGACGCGGGTCCGCAGCGGCGGGCCGCCTGTGTGCTGGTGGGGCCGGGGGCGGCCGCGGTGCCTGCCCTGCCGGGCGCCGAGGAAGCAAGGAGCACATCATGACCACCACCACTCCCCTGCTCAGTGCGCAGGGGCTGAAGGTCACCTTCCCCGGCCGGCGCGGGGCCGCCCCGGCCCGTGCCGTGGACAGTGTCGATCTGGACATCCGCCCCGGCGAGATCGTCGCGCTGGTCGGTGAGTCGGGCTGCGGCAAGACGACGCTGGCCCGTTCGCTGCTGGGCCTGGTCCCGCCGACATCCGGTCAGGTCACCTTCGGCGGCAAGCCGCTCGACTACGCGGGCCGGGCGCTGAAGACGTACCGCAAGCGGGTCCAGCTGGTGCTCCAGGACCCCAGCGGTTCGCTCAATCCGAGGCACACGGTGTACGACGCCGTCGCCGAGGGCCTGCGGATCCACGGGTACGCGGGGGACGAGCGGGCGGCGGTCGCCGAGGCGCTGTCGCGGGCGGGGCTGCGGCCGCCCGAGCGGTTCTTCCTGCGCTATCCGCACGAGCTGTCCGGCGGTCAGCGCCAGCGGGTCGTGATCGCGGGCGCGCTGGTCCTGGAGCCCGAACTGATCGTGGCCGACGAACCGGTGGCCTCGCTCGACGCCTCGGTGCGCGGCGAGATCCTGGCCCTGCTGCTGCGGCTGCGGGACGAGCTGGGCCTGTCCGCGCTGGTGGTCACGCACGACCTCGGGCTTGCGTGGAACATCGCGGACCGGGTCGCGGTGATGTATCTGGGACGGATCGTGGAGACCGGCAAGGTGGAGGAGATCCTGACGGCTCCTCAGCATCCGTACACCCAGGCGCTGTTGTCGGTGCTGCCGGAGTCCGGGGCCGAGCCGGTGATCCTGACCGGTGAGCCGCCGGACCCGTCCAGGGTCCCGTCCGGCTGCCGGTTCCACGCCCGCTGCCAGGTGCTGGCCTCGGGCGAGGCGGAACGGGCGGGCGTCGCGGATGCCTGCCGTACGAAGGATCTGCCGGTGCTCGCGGGCGGCGGGCAGACTCAGGTGGCGTGCCACTGGGCGGTCGCGGCCGCGAAGGCACGGGCATAGCACGACGGCGACGCGACGACGCGGGGCCGGGACCGTCGATGACGGTGCCCGGCCCGCGGCGTCGGCGGGGGGGGGGCGGGCGGCCGCGCGGTAAGCGGGCGGGGGGCAGCCCCGCGCGGGAGCGGAGG
>NZ_JBEXPH010000290.1:0-7811 GCF_040611955.1 Streptomyces sp. NPDC006510
GCGACGCCGCCCTCAGGGCGCCGTCCGGCCGGCCGCTCCCCGCCGACCGCAGACTCACCGTGCACGCCACCGCGGCCGGGCAGGTCACCCTGACCCGTTCCTTCACCGCCCTGCGGCCCGGTACGTACGGACTGACGGGCAAGGACGTCCACGCCGTGATCGGCCCGGTGATCGAGCACGCCCACCACGCCCCCGACACCGTCGTCCGCAGACTGGAACGCGTCGACCGCGGCAGCCTGGAGATTGGGGCCAAGGTCCGTGTCACCCCGCAACTGCACAGCGGCGACCCGTCCTCGGCCCTCGGCCTGGACCACCGGGAGGTAGAGATCCCCGGCGAACTCGGCGCCCTGCCCGCCTGGTTCCTGCCCGGCCCCCGCGACACCTGGGTCATCACCGTGCACGGCCTCGGCACCACCAGGGAACACCCCATGAACGTCATGAGGTTCCTGTACGACCTGCGCCTGCCCGTGCTCGACCTGGCCTACCGAGGCGACGTTGGAGCCCCGCGTTCCCCCGACGGCCTCGCCCATCTCGGCGAATCCGAGTGGCGCGACCTGGACGCCGCGATCCGCTTCGCCGTGCGGTACGGGGCCGAGAAGGTCGTCCTGCACGGCTGGTCCACCGGCGCCTCCATGGCGCTGCACGCGGCCGTCAACTCCGCGCTGCGCGACCGGATCTGCGGTCTCGTCCTCGACTCCCCGGTGCTGGACTGGGTCACCACGCTGCGCGCCCTGGCCGTCGCCCGCGGCGTCCCGGCCGCCCTGCTGCCGCTCGCCGTCCGGGCCGCCCAGGGACAGACCGGACTGCACGGCGCCCGGCTGCTGGACGGCTCCCTCGCACCGGCACTGCACGTCCCGACCCTGATCTTCCACGGGCCCGACGACCGGCTCGCCCCCTGGCAGCCGTCCCGCGACCTCGCCGCCCGCCGCCCGGACCTGATCGCCCTGCACGCCGTACCGCAGGCTCCGCATGCGGCGATGTGGAATGCCGATCCGGCCCACTACGAAGAGACCCTGCGCCGCTTCCTGACGCCCCTGATGTGAGCCGATGCGAGGGATCGGCCGATTGGTCCCGGGCCCCGCCCGCCGGCCCCTCCACCGGGAATTCGGGTTCCGTTTGGGCTTTCGGGCCGTCAGGAGCAAGACTGCTCCCCGTGACGTCCCGTAACCCGCGCGACTCCAGGCTGCGACTTGTCCGCCCGCGACCCCTTGCTACCGCTCGCAAGGCCGTGACCACCCGGCGCACCAGGCCGGCACCCCGCCCACCGGAGGGCACTCCGCCCCGGTCGGAACTGGCCCGGCAGGCCAGGACGGCCCTCGCCGATGCCGTACGGATCGCCCGCTGGGCAGCCGACGGCGCGATCCCCGGCGCACCACCGCTCGCCGCCCAGGCACTCCAACGGGCCGCGACAGCTCTGGAACTGTCCCCGGCCCAGGTGCGCTCCGGCTGGGACCGGGCCAGGCTCGCCGGCCTCGTCGAACTGCACGGCGACACCGCACGCCCCGGCTGGCGGCTGCGGGCCTGGGACCGCGACGACTCCGCCGTGCTCCGCGGCTGGGTGGCGCTCTTCGACGCCTGGTCGCTCGTCCACCCGGCACCCGCGGACATCGAGTCCACCGCGGTCGCCGAGGCCGTCGAGGCCGTGCCGCAGGTCCTCTCGCTCCTCCAGCTCTCGGCGGGCCCGGTCACCGTGCCCGCTCTGCTGGACCTGCTCGGCCAGCGCGTCGCGGAACTCCACGAGGAGCGCTGCGAAGTGCCCTACGGACCCCAGCCGCTGCCCGCACCGGCCGAATCCGCACCCACCGCGCACCCCGCCGCCCTGGTGGCGCTCCTGCTGGACTGGGCCCTCGACGGCCTGGCCGCGGTCGGCGCACTCACCCTCGGCGCCGGACACGCCACCCTCACCCCGCTCGGCAACTGGGCGGTCTGGGTCAAGCTGGAACAGATCTGCGTCGCGGCCCAGAGCCCGGCCGGCAACATCGAGCAGTCCGCCGCCGACATGCTGCTCGGCTGCGCCCGGCTCACCCCCGGCCCGGCCCGCGACGAATACCGGGCCTGGCTGGCCGCCCGCCCCGTCGGCAGTGCCGTCGCGGAACTCCTCGCCGTCGCCCGCGGCGAGGACGCGCTCCTGCGGGGGCTCGCCTTCGAGGCGCTCCGGGTCGTCGGCGCCCCGGCCGAGCCCGAGGTTCGCTCCGTCGTCGCCGATCCCTCGCTGCGCCCCTACGCGCTGCTCTGGCTGGCCGAGTACGACGGAGCCGACCCCGAGGACGCCCAGGACGTCCTCAGCCGGGAGGAGGCCACCTGGCTCTGGGTCGACACCGCGGCGGCCGTCGCCGACCACGGCGAGACCGGGCTGCTGGTCCGCCATCTCGACTCGGCCGTCCAGGGCACCGTGCCGGCCCTGCTGGACGAGGTACGGGCCGTCGGCCACCCGCGCACCGTGCAGGTACTGGTGGCCCTGGCCGCCGCGCACCCGGACCCGGCGCTGGCCAAGGCGGTGCGCCGGGCCGCCTTCCAGGTGCACACCGGCGGCGCCTGACACCCCGCGCCGGACGGGCCCCGGGACCGGGCCCGTCCGGCCGTCAGTCCGCCGACCCCGGCGCGTACGTACCGAAGCTCCACACATTGCCCTCGGCGTCCCGCGCCATGTAGTCGCGCGAGCCGTAGTCCTGATCGGTGGGCGGCATCAGGATCTCCACCCCGTGCTCCACGGCTCTGGCGTGGTGCGCGTCCACCTCGTCGACCACGACGTAGACACCGGCGGGGCCCGCGTCCCGCATCGCCTCGGCGAAGACGCCGTCGCGGCCCTTGGAGCCCAGCATCACCCTGCCGTTGCCGCAGGAGAGCTCGGCATGGAGCACCTGGCCGCCCTCGCCCTCGTACACCGCTTCCTCGGTGAAGCCGAGGCCCTCCGTCAGTGTTCTGATCGCGGCCCTCGCGTCGTCGTACAGAATCGTCGGATAGATCGTCGGAACGCCGGCCGGTGCGCCTGCCATGACGCTCACCCCTTTTCGTACTCCCGTGACCCGCTTCTGTGATCTGCGTCTCAGTCTTCCATCAGCCACTGACAATGGCCCGGCAGCTCCCGTGCGGCACCGCCCCGGGACCCGGGACTCAGCGGAAGGTGTTGCAGTCGGCCATGTCGCCGCTGCGGAATCCGGTGGTGAACCACTGCCGGCGCTGCGCGGCCGAGCCGTGCGTCCAGGACTCCGGCGTGACCCGGCCCTGGAACTTCTCCTGGATCCGGTCGTCGCCGACCGCGGCCGCCGCGTCGAGTCCGTCCCGGACGTCCGCCTGTGTCAGCGAGGTGATCAGAGGACGCCCGGTCGATTCGTCGGGTGTGGCCGTCGCGTGGTGCGCCCAGACCCCGGCGTAGCAGTCCGCCTGGAGCTCCACCCGGACCGCGTTGCTGTTCGCGCCGGTCCGGCCGTCCTGGGACCGGCTCAGCGTCCCCATCAGATCCTGCACATGGTGTCCGTACTCATGGGCGACGACATAGGCCTGGGCGAACGGGCCGCCGCCGGAGCCGAACTTCGTCCGCAGCTCGTCGAAGAACCCCAGGTCCAGGTAGACCTGCCGGTCACCCGGGCAGTAGAACGGCCCGACCGCCGAGGTCGCGGAGCCGCACGCGGTGCCGATCCGGTCGCTGAACAGGACCGTGCGCGAAGGGGTGTACGTGCCCTGGCGCCGGCGGAACTCCTGCCCCCAGTAGTCCTGCACGCTGTTGACCACGGCCACCGTCCGGCAGTCGTCCCTGGTGTTCGCGTCCTGCCCGGTCCGGCAGGACTGCTCCACCTGTGCCGCCGACGACGCGGTCGGTGCCGTGTCCGGGCCGCCGGACGACAGGCCGAGCTGATCGGGGCCGACGCCGAAGAGCAGCCCCAGGATCAGTGCGAGGAGTCCGGCGATGCCGCCGCCCACGGTGGCCTTGCCGCCCGGGATCCGGCTGCCGCGCACGTCCTGGACCTCGGACGTGTCCAGGTCGGCGTCGTCGTCGAACTGCATGGGCACCACCCTCCGCTCCGGACGCGGTGGTCTGGCCACCTCCGCACTCCGCCGAGTATCAGTCGGTTCACACCGTGATGCCCTTTTTGGTTGCACGGTGGAGTGGGGCGGCGACGCCCGGCGACCGACCCGGCAAGTGCCGTGGGTGCACGCGGAAAAGCAGTTGCACACCGCCAGTAGAATGGCCCGCATGGCAATTCTCCTTGTGCATTAGCGGCGTCGAGACACCTCCGCCCTCGTCCCGTCCGCCGTCCAACCCGCCCTGGAGTTTTACCGTGATCACCGCTTCCGGCATCGAGCTGCGTGCCGGCGCCCGCATTCTCATCGAGTCCGCCTCCTTCCGTATCAGCAAGGGCGACCGCGTCGGCCTCGTCGGCCGCAACGGAGCGGGCAAGACCACGCTCACCAAGTGCCTCGCGGGCGAGGGCAGCCCCGTCGGCGGCACCATCACCCGCTCCGGCGAGGTGGGCTATCTCCCGCAGGACCCGCGCACCGGCGACCTCGACGTGCTGGCCCGCGACCGCGTCCTCTCCGCCCGTGGCCTCGACGAGATCCTGCGCAAGATGCGGGAGAACGAGGAGCGGATGGCGACCGGCAAGGGCGCCACCCGCGAGAAGGCGATGAAGAAGTACGAGCGCCTGGAGACGGAGTTCCTCACCAAGGGCGGATACGCCGCCGAGGCCGAGGCCGCCACCATCGCCGCCGCGCTCAGCCTGCCCGACCGGGTGCTCGGACAGCCGCTCCACACGCTCTCCGGCGGTCAGCGCCGCCGCGTCGAGCTGGCCCGCATCCTCTTCTCGGACGCCGACATCCTGCTGCTCGACGAGCCGACCAACCACCTCGACGCCGACTCGATCGTCTGGCTGCGCGACTACCTCAAGACCTACCGCGGCGGCTTCATCGTGATCTCCCACGATGCCGGGCTCGTCGAGACGGTCGTCAACAAGGTCTTCTACCTCGACGCCAACCGCTCGCAGATCGACATCTACAACATGGGCTGGAAGCTCTACCAGCAGCAGCGCGAGGCCGACGAGAAGCGCCGCAAGCGCGAGCGGCAGAACGCCGAGAAGAAGGCCGCGGCCCTCAACTCGCAGGCCGACAAGATGCGCGCGAAGGCCACCAAGACCGTCGCCGCGCAGAACATGGCCAAGCGCGCCGAGCGGCTGCTCTCCGGTCTGGAGGCCGTCCGGGTCTCCGACAAGGTCGCCAAGCTCCGCTTCCCCGAGCCCGCGCCGTGCGGCAAGACCCCCCTGATGGCGGAGGGCCTGTCCAAGTCGTACGGCTCCCTGGAGATCTTCACCGATGTGGACCTCGCCATCGACAAGGGCTCCCGGGTCGTCATCCTCGGCCTCAACGGCGCGGGCAAGACCACGCTGCTGCGGCTCCTCGGCGGTGCCGAGAAGCCCGACACCGGCGAGGTGATCGAGGGCCACGGCCTCAAGCTCGGCTACTACGCCCAGGAGCACGAGACCCTCGACCCGGACCGCTCCGTCCTGGAGAACATGCGCTCCGCGGCGCCCGACCTCGACCTCGTCGAGGTCCGCAAGACGCTGGGCTCCTTCCTCTTCTCCGGCGACGACGTCGACAAGCCCGCGGGTGTCCTCTCCGGCGGCGAGAAGACCCGTCTCGCGCTGGCGACCCTGGTGGTCTCCTCCGCCAATGTGCTGCTCCTGGACGAGCCGACGAACAACCTCGACCCGGCCAGCCGCGAGGAGATCCTCGGCGCGCTGCGCACGTACAAGGGCGCCGTCGTCCTCGTCACGCACGACGAGGGAGCGGTCGAGGCCCTCCAGCCGGAGCGCATCATCCTGCTGCCGGACGGTGTCGAGGACCTGTGGGGCGCGGACTACCAGGACCTGGTCGCACTGGCCTGACCCGGCCCGCTGCCGTCTGATCCACTTCGTCTGGATCATTCGGCCTACGCGTGATCCATCATCTGTGTGAGTACGTCTCGTACCCCGGCGCGGCGCCCGGCAGCTACCTGCCGGGCGCACCCGTATGGCGGCCGCGAACCCCGTGTGGCCCTGACCTGCCGGTTCGTCCCGGGCCTTGCCCTGCCTGCCGCCACAGCCCCACGGAATGCGGGATTCCGGTCGTGTCGGCCCGTTCCGCGGCGGGGAACCGGGTTGCACGGACCTTGCCGAATGGGTGGCCAGGAAGCTCCCGAGGGGTGATCATGAGAGTCCAGAGCGCACTTCCCATGAGGAGGCACGGGTGGCCGAGACTCTGAAGAAGGGCAGCCGGGTAACCGGCGCCGCGCGCGACAAGCTCGCGGCAGACCTGAAGAAGAAGTACGACTCCGGTGCGAGCATCCGGGCGTTGGCCGAAGAGACCGGCCGCTCCTACGGATTCGTCCACCGGATGCTCAGTGAGTCCGGAGTCACGCTGCGAGGACGCGGCGGAGCGACACGGGGCAAGAAGGCCGCCACGGCCTGACGGCCTTCGGCGGTCGGGGCAGGCCGTCAGGCCCGTCCCGGGGCTCACCGGTTTCGGCGGTGGCCACCCGGTCGGCAGCGATGCCGACCGGGTGGTTACTGTTCAGTCACTTAGCTCTGCATGCTGACTGAACCGATCCGGAGGCGCCCCATGACCTCGCTCGACTCTGTGCTCGACAAGGACGGCGTACGACTCACCGTCGACGACGCGGTCGCCACGGTGACCCTCACCAATCCGGCCAAGCGCAACGCTCAGTCCCCCGCTCTCTGGCGGGCGTTGACGGAGGCCGGACGGGCACTGCCCGGAAGTGTGCGGGTCGTCGTGCTCCGCGGCGAGGGCAAGTCCTTCTCCGCGGGTCTCGACCGACAGGCGTTCACCCCCGAGGGGTTCGACGGTGAGCCGTCCTTCCTCGACATGGCGCGTGGCCCGGAGGCCGAGCTCGACGCGACCATCGCCGAGTACCAGGAGGCGTTCACCTGGTGGCGCCGCAACGACATCGTGTCGATCGCGGCCGTCCAGGGGCACGCGATCGGTGCCGGCTTCCAGCTCGCCCTCGCCTGCGATCTGCGGATCGTCGCCGAGGACGTGCAGTTCGCCATGCGCGAGACCAGCCTCGGTCTGGTGCCCGACCTCACCGGCACGCACCCACTGGTGAACCTGGTGGGGTACGCCCGCGCGCTCGAAATCTGCGCCACGGGCCGCTTCGTGAATGCCGAGGAGGCCGAGCGCACCGGCCTGGCCAACCTCGTCGTCCCCGCCGATGAGCTGGACGCCGCGGCCCGCGATCTGGCCGGTGCGCTGCTGGCCGCCCCGCGCGACGCCGTCGTCGAGACCAAGGCGCTGCTGAGCGGTGCCGTCTCCCGTGGTTACGAGGAGCAGCGCGTCGCCGAACGTGCCGCGCAGGGCCGCCGGCTGCGCGATCTGGCGGGCATCACCGACTGAGCCCGCTTCCTCGGCCGCGGGCTCAGCCCTGCTCCACCACCGCGGTGACCAGCACCGCGACCGAGGGACTCCCCTCCACCGCGGCCGCCACGGCGACCCGGACCGCACGGGTCACGTCGAGCGCCCGGTGGCCCGGGTCCGTCGCCAGTTCCACCCGTACGTGGTCCGGGCCCGTGTGCACCGCCTGACCCAGCACCCGGGTCAGCGTCACCACGCCCGGAACACCCGCCGCCGCGATCCCCGCCGCCCCCTCCGCCCGCGCCCCGCGCACCTCGGTGGGGCCGGGAGCCGGTCGTTCGGGCGGCGTGTCCAGCAGCTCCGTCACCCGGACGTCCACCGCGGCGACCACCAGGCCCAGTCGCTGCCCGGCCGCCGTCAGCAGCGTCGAGCGCAGCGCATCGGCCGCGGCGGGCAGCGGCCGACCGGAC
>NZ_JBEXPH010000291.1:0-7745 GCF_040611955.1 Streptomyces sp. NPDC006510
GCTGGCTGGACGACCTCGCGAACAGCGCACTGGCCCCTCTCGCCGGCCTCGCCGGAGCCCTGCGCGAAGACCGCCATGCCGTCGCCCAGGGCATCACCACCCCTTACAACTCCGGGGTCAACGAAGGCCGCATCACCGACGTCAAGCTGCAAAAAACGCCTGATGGCCGGCCGCGCCAGCGTCCCACTACTCCGCCACCGCGTCGTCCTGATCGCCCACCTCCGCCGCCGCTACGAGGACCGGCCGACCCTCACACCAAGATGATCTCCGGCTACGAAAATCTTGCCAGAGCCGCATCTGGTCCTGTTCGATGCGGTGCATCTGGACGGGCGCGGCCTGACCGGGCTGCCGTACACCGAGCGCCGCGCCCTCCTGGAAGGCCTGGAGCTCGACGGGGAGCACTGGTCGACGCCCGCAGCGGTCGTCGGGCACGGGGCGCAGGCCCTGGAGATGACCCGGGCCGCGGGGCTGGAGGGTGTGGTCGCGAAGCAACTTGCGTCGGTGTACGAACCCGGGGTCCGGTCCCGCTCGTGGATCAAGATCCGGCACGTGCGGACCGTCGATGTGATCGTGGGTGGGTGGGTACGCGGCCGCGGCCGGCTCACCGGCCTGCCCGGAGCATTGCTGGTGGGCGAGGCGCACGAAGGCGGGCTGCGGTATATGGGCAGCGTCGGCACCGGATGGAGCGACACCGAACGCACCGCGCTCGCCGGCCTGCTCCAGGTCGCCGCGATCGACGAGTGCCCCTTCGACAAGGCGCCCCACGTGGCCGGCGCACGGTGGGTCCTGCCCCGCATGGTCGACGAGGTCTGCTGCACAAACCGGACCCGCGCGGGGCTGCTGCGGCAGCCCTCCTGGCACCGGCTGCGCCCCGACCTCGCCCCGGACGACCTCATGTGACCGAGCGCGATAGCTGTCACTTGGGCGTGGCATCTGTCGTCGGCCTCGGCTTCGCGAGATCGGGCGGCTCGGAAAGTCTGAGGTTCCCCCGAGATGCGGGGATGGGTGACAGAAGGTCAGATGGGTCTCATGAGAGGAGCCCAGACGGTGCCTGCGCCGAGGAAGTACCCGCTGGAGTTGCGTGAGCGTGCGGTACGGATGTACCGGACCGCCGAGCCGAAGCCCGTGATCCGCCGCATGGCCGAGGAACTCGGCGTGCACCACGAGGCCCTGCGCAACTGGATCCGCCAGGCCGAGGCTGACGCCGGCGAACGCGACGACCTGCTCACCACCGCCGAGCGTGAGGAGCTTGCCGCCCTGCGCAAGGAGAATGCCCAGCTCAAGCGTGCGAATGAGGTCCTGCGGACGGCCTCGGCTTTTTTCGCGGCCCAGCTCGACCCGACCCGGCCCAGGTGACGGCGCTCGTTGACGAGCACCCGCATCTGGGGGTCGAGCCCGTACTCCGGGAACTGAACATCCCCTCCTCCACCTACTACCGGTGGCGCCAGGCCGAGAAGGAACCGTGCGAACGGCGCCGCCGGGACGCCGAGCTGACGGGCAGGATCCGGCAGGTCCACGACGAGTCCGGCGGGATCTACGGCTCACCTCGCGTGCACGCCGTCCTCAAGCGTGAGGGCGTCCACGTCGGCAGGAAGCGCGTCGAGCGGCTCATGCGGGAGGCCGGCCTGGCCGGGATCAGCCCCCGCCGGGGCACGGGTTTCACTCGCCGTGACCCGGACGCCGATCTGGCCCCTGACCTGGTGCAACGCGACTTCACCGCGAATGGGCCGAACCGGCTGTGGGTTACCGACTTGACCATGATCTCCACTGGGGAGGGGCCGTTGTGGCTGTCCGCGATCCGCGACGCGTTCTCCCGCCGGGTGGTCGCCTGGGAGACCTCCGCCCGCGCGGACGCCGACCTGGTCCTCACCTCGCTGGAGTATGCCCTGGCCAGCCGCGAAGTCGCCCCCGGTGAGCTCATTCACCACGCCGACCACGGCTGTCAATACACGCTTCGAAATCACCGCGCTCATGCTCGCCGCGTGAGCAACGAAGCGTGTCCACCATCACGGGGAAGCTTCACCCCTGTATCTGTGACGGAGCACAGGTTCAGACGAAAACCCCGCTCTCAGAGGGAGGATGGAAGCAACTCCTTAGCGCCCCCTGCATAGAGACGACACGGGGGAAGCTGATGGATCAGTACGCGCTCTGCCGGAGTCTCCGCCGTAAGGGTTCAAATGCGGTAGCGGCGCAGGGTCGGGGCTGCCACAGCAAGAGCCAGCGTCATCACTACGACCAGGGCTCCGCCGCCCGCGACGGCGGCCTGGGGGCCGAGTGCGGAGCCTGTGGTGCCGTGCAGCACGTCGGCGAGGCGCGGACCGCCCGCGACCACTACCGTGAACACGCCCTGCATACGGCCGCGCATCTCGTCGGTTGCGGCAGAGAGCAGGATCGCCTCGCGGAACACTATGGAGACCATGTCGGCGACCCCGGCGCCGACGAGGAAGGCCACGGTTACCCACAGGTTGCGGCTCAGGCCGGCCCCGGTGATGGCCACGCCCCAGCCGACCACGGCTCCGATCACCATCCAGCCGTGCCGGCGCACCCGCGAGAACGTGCCGGAGAACAGACCGCCGATCACCGTGCCGAGTGGGATGGCTGCGAACAGCACGCCGAGCGCCAGCCCCACGCCGTAGGTGGCGTAGGTCTGGTTGGCCAGCTGTGGGAACAGGGCGCGGGGCATACCGGCGACCATCGCGATGATGTCGACGAGGAAGGACAGCAGCAGCACCTTGTGCCCGGCGACGTAGCGGAATCCGGCTGCGATCTCCCGTATTCCGGCCCGGCGGGTGGAATGCATGCCCAGTGGCGGCAGCGCGGGAAGCTGGAAGACGGCCCACACGGTGGCGCACAGGGCTACTGCGTCGATCAGATACAGCTCGGGCAGGCCGATGACGGGGATCAGCACGCCGGCCAGCAGCGGGCCCGCAACCAGACAGGCCTGGTTGACCGTTGCGCCGAGGGCGTTGGCGGCGGGCAGTTCCTCGGCCGGCACCAGCCGGGCGATGGAGGCGCTGCGGGCCGGTGAGTTGAGGCCGAAGAGCGCCTGCTGTACGCCGAGCAGCACCATCAGGACGACGACGGAGTGAAGTCCGGTGACTGCCTGAGCCCAGAACAGCAGTGAGGTCACGGCGATGCCGATGTTGGTGACCAACAGCAGCTTGCGGCGGTCCACCGTGTCCGCGACTGCCCCGCCCCACAGCGCGAACACGACCAATGGCAGCAGGCCGGCGAGGCTGGCGTAGCCGACCCAGGCCGAGGAGTGCGTGATGTCGTAAATCTGCTTGGGCACGGCCACGGCGGTGAGTTGACTACCGACGGTGGTGACGATGGTCGACGACCAAAGCCGCCGGTAGGCGGGATGGCGCAGGGGGCGGGTGTCCATCGCCCAGCGCCGCCAGCCGCGCCTGGGCGGCCGGCCGTCGGCCTGGGGGTCGGTGACGGACGAGGCACTGCTGCTCTCGTTCGTGTTCACGAGATCCAATGGTCGCTACATCTTTCGATTGGAGCCGCACTTTCTCAGCAGCTTCTATGACTCTTCGAACCGGTTGTCTCGGGATCGGACCAGGAACGTGGTGCCGAGCGTGATCACGGTGACGGCGACTGGCAGGGCTTTGCAGGGTGGTGTCGTAGGGCTGCCATGGTGTGGGTTGTCAGCAAGTGGGGCGGGTACCGGTTGTTGCCGGTTGTCATCTCCTCGAGCCGTGGAGACGATCTATGCAGCCCGTCCCGCGGCCTGGCTGATGGACTTGCGGCTGGGCCTTGCGGCCGCGTCAGCAGTTCCTCGAAGTACTGAGGGACCTGCTGACGCTGTTTTTCCGGCGGCCAGGAGCGGCCGGAAAGCGGCCTGCATCCAGGCGAGCGTGCACGCGGGGTCGTAGGGGAGCAGCGTGAACCGGGACCGCTGGATCGCCCTGCGGTTCGATCCGCCGCGTCGCAGAACTCGACGGTGTCGGTGTCCTCCGGATGTTGGTGCGCGGTCCGGAGGACCGCCCCGCGAACGGTCCAAGTGCATCGGCCGCGGGGCAGGGAAGCGTTCCTTGACCTATGGCACTACGACAGTCAGTGAGGTGCCGGTCAGTTGGAAACCGAGCTTCTCGTAAACGCGGCGGGCCGGATTCGCATCGCTCACGACGAGCGAGACGTCGGCCAGTCCGTCGGCCGCAGCATCGCTCAGCACTCGACGCAGCAGATTGGCGCCAAGGCCCGCGTAGAGCGCTTCGGGCCGGCGGAACACGTCCGCGATCCACGGCAGGCCGTCACGATCGGTGAGGATCGCCCCAGCGACCACGCGGTTCGTCTCGTCCACCACCAAGGCGCTGCACGGAAGCACCGGCCCGAGAACGGAGCCCGCCAGCATCGGCGCCAGGAGCTCGTTGAGCGCTTCTTCGTCGCTGCCGGAGTGATGGTCGGGATGGTTGGCATGAAAGGCGGCTCGCCATGCCGGGAACACCGCAGCAGCATCGAGGTCACAAGGAACTGCCCGAAGTCCATTGCCCAGGCCTCGTGATGACCAGTCGACCGGTGGCGGACACGCGACCAGATCTCTCCGCATTTCATGGGCATGCCGCATCACCCGGGCACCACGGCCCAGCAGTTGCTCACCGAGCTCCACGGAACCCGAGACCGCCCACCCGGACATGCCGGCGATGATGGTGTCCACGGGGTCGGGGCCGACAACTTCGGCCAGGTCCGCCCATGGGTGCCCCTCCCGAACACCCTCCAGATAAGTCAGGACCGGCACCCCCTGCCCGTTGGTCAGGGTCTGGCGCTGCTCGTCGTTCTCAGTCACTCTCAGTCACTTTCATCCTTGATAGATCACTTGTGCCTCAGCGAGGGCATTCTGCATTTCCGCATCCGGTGTCACAACATAAATTCCGCAATTTGAACGATTCACCGCTCCCGATGAGGGTCGAGTGGGCCCTCCTGATCGCCGCGTTGGCGAGCTCGACCAGGAATCCGCCATGCACCGTGCCCTGCTGGTTGCCGTGAAAAGCCAGGTCTACCTCGGCACGAACCGATGCATCAAAGATCCGGACCTCTCAGTGCCTGATCCGTCCGGTCTCGGGCGCTGGTGGCCCTCGTGGGTGCCGGTGGAGCTTGCCTACAGTGTCCGTGTGAGTGACGTGACGAGCGGGCGTACGGGACGGGTGGTCGTGCTGGTGCTGCCCGAGGTGAACCTGTTGGATCTCGGTGGCCCGGTCCAGGTCTTCTATGCGGCAGCCCACTTGGGAGGCTGCTATCGGCTGGAGTACGTCGCCGAGACTGGTGGGGTGCGCTCGGCGCAGGGGCTGGAGCTCGCCGGGCTCCAGGCGCTTGCGGCGACGCAGGCGGGACCGGGTGATCTGGTGCTGGTCCCGGGGCCACGGCTGACTGGATCCGACCAACTGGTGTCGAGCGCCGCAGTGCGATGGCTGCGGGACGCCTATGACTCGGGGGCGCGGGTGGCGTCGGTGTGCAGCGGTGCCGCGGCCCTGGGAGAGGCAGGGCTGCTGGATGGTCGGGCGTGCACGACGCACTGGTCGCTGACCGGAGCGATGCGCGAGCGGTATCCGGCAGCCCGGGTCCGCGAGGCGGCCCTGTACGTCCACGACGGGCGCATCAGTACCAGCGCGGGCATCTCCTCCGGGATCGACCTTGCTCTGTCCCTCGTCGAACGCGACCACGGCCCGGAACTGGCCGCCGCCGTCGCCCGTGAGCTGGTGCTCTATCTACGGCGGGACGGCGATGCTGCCCAGATCAGTCCATTCCTGCGCTACCGCGATCATGTGCAGCCCGCCGTGCACCGGGTGCAGGACCACCTGGCTCAGAACCTGGATGCCCCGCACTCCCTCGACGAGCTCGCCGCCGTTGCCCATCTGTCGCCGCGTGGTCTGACGCGGGCCTTCACCACGGCCACGGGGATCACTCCGCTGGCCTACCAGCGCCGACTGCGCCTGGAACGGGCCCGTGCCCTGCTGACGGACACCGACCTGACGGTGGAGACGGTCGCTGCCCGTTGCGGCTTCCGTGACGCACGGCAGTTGCGCCGCCTGGTCACCGAGAGCTTCGGTATTCCGCCGTCCCGGCTCCGCACGCAGTTGCGCCCTGCCAGCTGAAACGCCCGCTGGGAACGGCTCCTGACACCTTCCCTCGGCCACTTCCTTTCTTGTTTTCCCCATGGAGGCGGTTGCGTGTGCCGCACCGCCATTGATCGACCGTTTTATGGAGGTATGTCGTGTCTGGATTGAATAGGGGGCGCCGGGCGGTCCGCCGGGCGGGCTGGGTGCTCATGGGCATGGTGCTGTCGGTGGCGTCGTTCGCCGCGATCGCCTTCGCGGGGGTGAGCACGTCGATGGCGGACAGTTTCGCCCCCGCACCTGCCGCGTCGGACGCGCGTGCGTGGCCGACCGCGCGGGCCGTGCCGACCGGCCGGATCACAGTGGCCGTGGTGGTCAGCAACCAGGGGTCCGTGGCCACCGACGTGATGGCGCCGTATCGGGTGTTCGCCGAGTCGGAGAAGTTCTTCGTCTACACCGTGGCAGCCGAGCGCCGCGTCTCCCAGCTGTCCGGCGGGGCCCATCTCCTGCCCGACCATACGTTGGCCGAGGTGGACACGGGAGCGGTCCCCGAGCCCGATGTGGTGGTCGTGCCCGCGGTGACCGACCCGGCCGACGCCAAGGAGACGCCGCTGCGGGACTGGATCGTGGAGCGGCACCGCAAGGGCGCGCATGTTCTGGGAGTATGCGCGGGCTCGGAGCTGCTGGCAGCCTCCGGCCTGCTGGACGGCCGGAACGCGACCTCCTTCTGGTCCAACATCAGCTCCCTGAAGCGCCATTACCCCCAGGTGCACTGGAAGCGCGGCCAGCGGTATGTGGAGGACGACCGGGTCACCACCACCGCCGGCGTCACCTCCGGCACGGTCGGAGCCCTGCGGGTCGTGGAGGAACTTGCAGGCAAGGAAGAAGCCGCCCGAATCGGGAAGGGCCTGTCGTATCCGGGCTGGACTCTGGACGGGCCAACCACGATCCCGGCCAACCACCTCACCCCCGGCGACCTGCCGTACGCGCTGAACGCCGCGTTCCCCTGGCTGCGCTCCACGGTGGGGATCGGCCTGGTCGACGGCGTCGATGAGATCGACGCCGCAGCCGCCTTCGAAGCGTACGGCGGGGTGTCCTTCAGCGCACGTACGGTGGTCCTCGGCAGCCGTGGCACAGTCACCACTCGTCACGGCCTCGTCCTGGTCGCCCAGCCGACAGGTTCCAGCTCCCACGGAGTGGACCGCTTCGTGGTGCCGGGCGTCGCGGACGTGTCGGCCGTCGACACATCGCTGCGCACTTGGGCGCACCGCAACAAGCTGGCTGTCGAACTGCCCGGCGGGGGACGGCATGACCGTGAGTTCGGCTTCGATCCGGTCCTGCGTGACCTCGCCCGCCACAGCGACCGCTCCACGGCCCGGGTCACGGCGAAGTTCTCGGAGTACCCCTCCTCCCACCTGACGCTCACCGGGGCGGCCTGGCCCTGGCGGTCGACCCTGCTGGCCGTCGCGGCGGCCGCGGTCAGTGTCGGTGCGGGGTTCCTTCCGACGGCGATCCGGCGGGCTGCGCGGCACCTGCGGGCGGCATGACAGCGCGTTGCACCCCACGGGGTGCTCTCCCAGCCCACAGCCCCTTAGTACTCCAGTCTGACTTCGCGATCTTGTGGCCGTACCCGGCCGAGAACGGGTACGGCCACCGCGTGATCATCGGTTGGTGTGTGGACAAACG
>NZ_JBEXPH010000292.1:0-7619 GCF_040611955.1 Streptomyces sp. NPDC006510
GGGCTGGGTACGCGTCTGCCGGTCGTCGGGACGGATGTGCGTGCGGCAGCTTTCGGCCCGGCACGCGCAGTACACGCCGTCCCGGGGCCCGGCAGCGGCCCGCAGGTGGGCCTTGAGGTGGGCGACCGCAGCCGCACGGCCGGCGGTTGCGGACGGCAGGCGCTGCTCGGCGCAGGCAGGCCGGCTGCACGAGACGCGTACCGTCGCACTGCTACGACCGGCGGCGTCCAGACGCACCGTCCACCTGCGCCCCAGCACCCGCTCGTTCAACTCGCTCGCAGTGGCCTGCGTCATCCTGCTCTTCCTCCCGTTCCCTGTCGCCCGCACCGTCATCACGGACGGGGCATGTCAGCCCGGCCCACCGTACGCGGCAAACGGCCCGATAGTGGTGAATTCGCCTTGGTCAACAGGCCGGTGGCTTTACGGGCCGGGCGGTGCGAGGACGGTGGGTTCCCGGTGCAGCGTTCGGCGGGTCAGGGGGTCAGGGGGTCAGCTCGGGCATGGAGGGGGCTGCGGTGCGCGGCCAGGTGATCGCGTCGGGGACTCGGCTGTGCCCGGCGTGGCCGTTCTTGACACTGCCGACCAGGAACCCCTGCGGGCATACCCCCGGTGGTATCTTCTGAAGGCGCTCCCAGTGCCTTCACCCGTATCGCCTTGGGCGCGTTGCACCTTTCGGGCGAGCCGGATCGGCTTGTCTGCCGTGACGGTGTTCGTAGATCCATGGATTGGTGATGATGAGGCGACCAGCAGCACACGGACCGACGCATGCCGGTTTCCGCGTCCTGCTGGGCCTGCTCGTTGCCGTGGTGGCACTGCTGTGCGTGAACCGCCAGGCGGAGCGGGAAGAGCCCAATGTCATGCCGACTGGGCCTTCGGCCGGCATCGAACAGCTGCAACTCCAGGAGCGGGACTTCGTCGTCACGGAGCATGACGATTCGGCGCCGCCATGTGGCAAGAGCGTAGTCCTCGACTTGAGTGCCCCTCGCGTCGACGGCCAGCCCCTCACGGTTCTCTCCTCGAACCTGCCCGCCCACGAACCGGCATTCACGCCGGGGACCGCCTTCGGCTGCCGGTCATCGCCGGGAGGCCCCGCACCACCGAGTCCGTTTCCGCGTCTCTGCGTTCTGAGGATTTAGGCCGACCGCTGCGTCGTGTCCCTGAAATCCATGGAACGGAGTAATCGAACATGTCTTCTTCCTCGCGCTCGCTGAGCCGGGCAGGTATGGCGCTACGCGGTTGGCGGCCCCGACAGTGGGCCGCGGCCGGCGCCTGCGCACTGCTGACCGCGGTACTGATCGGCGTCCCGACCGATGTGGTCCCCAACCCGCTGTTCTCACGGTCGGTTCCCGTGCAGGGGTGGAACTACCCCGCACTTGCCGTCACCGCCATCCTGGCCGGGCTCGTCCTCGGGACCTATGTGCGCCGGCCCGCGCCCGAGATGCAGGAACCTCCACTCGGTGGCCGTCTGGGCTCGCTGGGCGGTTTGCTGTCGTTCCTGGCAGTCGGCTGCCCGGTCTGCAACAAAGCAGTCCTGCTGCTGCTTGGCGCCTCCGGGGCGCTCAGCTACTGGGCACCTCTGCAGCCGCTGGTTGCCTTCGCGTCCGTTGCCCTGCTCGCCGAGGCCGCGCTGCGCCGTCTGTCGGCACAGGCCGCGTGCCCCGCGCCGGCTTCCGCCTGAGGCCAAGCACCCCCTCTCGCTCTTCCTCCGTACCAGGAGAGGTACGTCATGCCTGACAAAAGCACCCCTCATTCACCCCGCAAAGGCCGTATGCGAACCGTTCTGGCCTTCGCTGTACTGGTTGCCGCGGTGGGCAGCCGAGCAGAAGATGGCTGAGCGTGAGGCCCGCCGCCCCGCCCGCGCCTCCTGCGGGGTGAAGTTCACCGACGACAGGTGGAAGGCAGCCGCGGCGCACCCGAAGCCCGGACCGCAGTGGCACCCGACCCTGTGCGACTCGTGGGAGAACCAGGCTGTCGCGGCCGACCAACAGGCCGACCGCGAACGCCAGGAGCAGGACCAGGTCCCCGAGCAGAAGGCCAGCGGCTGGCTTTCACGCCGACGCACCTGAGCTGGGCAAGCCTCCCGCCGGCGGCGCGGGCAAACCCAAGGCACCCTGGGTAGGCCCGCGTTGTCGGTGGTGGCTGGGATGGACAGGGAGTGCTCGGCCCGATGCTCTCGCCGCTGCGTCGTCGCGCGGTCCGGTGGGGGCTTCTGCGCCGCTGTCGGGCCCTATGGGTGGCTGGGGTCTTGGTGCTGGGCGGTGTTGAGGGTTTCTTCCACGGTGATGTCGATGGTCTGGTCATGTTGGGAGGAGACAGGAGATGCCGGAACGAAACGGCCCTCAGCTGCCACAGCGCGCACTCTCGACTCGATCGCCTCTCCCGCTCCCTATCAGACAGGACTGCTAAATCGCCATCACTCGCTATGGAACAGGGCGGAACGCTGTGAGAGGTGCTGAGCCTGCTGTGGGCCCCGACCAGCGCGGAAAGCGGCTGGCGTGGGGGTGCAGCACGACCATCGAGCACCTACTGATGAAGAGCCGAGGCAGGCCCGACCGCTGGCTGCTGCGCACGCCATTGACGGATACGGCTGCGTACTGACCGGCAACGCAAGGCTGTTAGGATGGCAGGCATGGGACTGATTGAGGTAGACAGGGTCTAGCCACCGAACTGCCGGTGGCTTTCACCCGTGTGGGCGTCGTCCACATCGGTGAACGATCGTTTCTCAACACACGCGCGTGAGTCCGCCCTTCCCGGGCGTTGACATCGCCGCGTGAATCTCGCCGGCACGTTCGCATCGCACCGACCTCGGTCCCGGGTGCACGACTGCGAACGCGCGACTACGACCTGCTAGGTATGCAACCTCCTCCTGCCCGGTATTCGGGTAGCGGCTCCCATGCCGCAGGAGCGTGGCTCTTTGCCAGTTCCGCTCGCACCTCTCGCCGCATCGACACACGGCCCCGTGGTCGGTTGTCCTGCCAGTTCCGCTGGCTCACACAACCCGTTCACGAAGGGCATTGCCATGCAACATCGCACCTCGCGTTCCCGCACTCGTCATCGTCGAGCGCACTGGAAGACCGGCGCTCCGGCCCTCACCACCTGCACGAATCCCGCCTGCGGCAAGGCCACGCCTCCGCATCGCGCCTGCCAGCACTGCGGCTTCTACCGGGGGCGTGAGGTCTTGCCTCCTACCGGTGGTGACGCATGAGCACCATCCTGACCGCAAGGAGCCGTTGGATGCGCATTCGCGATCACCTCGCGCAGACGGGCATGCCCGCGTTCCGGTTCCAACAGCTCATCACCGCGTGGCAGAGCTCGACGGCCGAGACCTTCGCCGACGTCCACGCCCTCCCGGCGCGCCTTCGCGGCGAGCTCGCGGAGCGGTTCGGGCCGCGGCTGCACCCGCTGACTCCGCTGGAGGTGCAACGGGACGAGCAGGTCGAGAAGGTGCTGTTCGCATCGGACAGCGGGGCGCGGATCGAGACCGTCGTCTCGCACTATCGAGCCGGATGGGACTCCATGTGCATCTCGTCGCAGGCCGGATGCGGTCTGGGCTGCACCTTCTGCGCCACTGGGGCGGTCGGCCTGATCCGCAACCTCACGGCGGACGAGATCGTCGCACAGGTGATGCATCCACGTTGGACGCGCGCCGGCCTGCCGAGGCCGGCCAGCGTCGCGTTCATGGGCATGGGTGAGGCGCTTGCCAACCCGCATGTATTCGACGCGCTGACGTTGCTCACCGATGCCGCCTACGCCGGCATGTCCGCGCGACGGGTCACGGTCTCTACGGTCGGGTTCGCACCGAATCTCGCACGCCTCGTGGATGAGCACCCGCAGGTGACGATCACGCTCTCGGTGCACTCGCCGTTTGCGCAGGAGCGGGCGCGGATCATCCCGCTCGAGGAGACGTTCCCGCTCGCGCAGAGCCTCGACATCCTCGACCGGCACGCTGCCACGAGTCGTCGCAAGGTCTACCTGGCCTATCTGCTCATTGCCGGCGTCAACGACAGCGACGACCACCGCGCTGCCCTCGCCGAGCTGGTCCACCAGCGCTCCAGGACCGAGCTGTTCCACGTCAGCGTCATCCGCTACAACGAGGCGGCCGGCGCAGCGCCGGAGTATCGCGCACCGTCCTCGACCCGCGTGGACGAGTTCGTGCGCGGGCTCACCGCGCGCGGCGTGCACGCGACCAGACGGCGCCAGTTCGGCACGGGCATCGAAGCCGCCTGCGGGCAATTGCACGCGAGGTTTTTCGCCGCGCCTTCCCCGGGGGCTGTCTCAGTCGACACAGAACTGATCCCCGTCACGCCCGTTGGTTGACGGGCGAGAAAAGAGAGAAGCACTGCCTATGTCTACGAAGTCCGCCATCACACTGCGCGATCTGACCTTCGAGTGGCCCGACGGCACCGTCGCGCTCGCCGGTGTCAACGGCACCTTCACTGCCGGTAGAACCGGGCTGATCGGCCGCAACGGCGCCGGCAAGTCCACCCTGTTCCGGCTCATCGCCGATGACCTGCAGCCGACTGCCGGGCAGATCGACACCGTGGGCGAGGTCGGCTACCTGCCGCAGACGCTCACACTGCGGCAGGACACCACCATCGCCGAGCTGCTCGGCATCCACGGGATCCTCGACGCGATGACGGCGATCGAGTCCGGCGATGTCGACCAACGCCACTTCGATGCGATCGGTGACGACTGGGATATCGAGTCCCGTGCCGACGAAGCGCTGCATCAGATCGGGTTCTCCGCCGCAGACCTCGGCCGCCGCGTGGCCGAGGTCTCCGGTGGAGAGGGAATGCTCATCGCAATCACCGGGCTGCGCATCCGTCGCACCCCGATCACGCTGCTCGACGAGCCCACCAACAACCTCGACCGCGCCACGCGCGCCAAGCTTGCCGAGTTCGTCGACCAGTGGCCCGGGACGCTCGTCATCGTGAGCCACGACCTCGAACTGCTGGAGCACATGGACAACACCACCGAGCTCTACGGCGGCGCCCTGGACACGTTCGGCGGCCCGTACAGCGCATGGAAGGAGCACCAGGAGCAGGAACAGGCGGCCGCGGCGCAGGCCGCACGCTCAGCTCAGCAGGCGCTCAAGGTCGAGAAACGGCAACGCATCGAGGCCGAGACGAAGCTGGCGCGCCGTGAGCGGACAGGGAAGAAGACCCAGAAGGACGGCGGCATCCCGAAGATCCTCGCCGGCAACCGCGCCAGCAAGGCTCAGGCATCCGCGGGATCACTGCGCTCCACTCTCGACAACAAGGTCCAAGCCGCACAGGCCGCCGTCGACGTCGCGGACGCACGCGTCCGCGACGAGGAGCACATCCATCTCGTCCTGCCCGATCCGGACGTCCCACGCGGACGACGGCTGGCGGAACTGGAGGATGAGGGCCGAACCGTCGTGATACAGGGCCCGGAACGGGTGGCGCTCGTCGGCGCGAACGGTGCCGGGAAGTCGACCCTGATCGAGCAGCTCGTTCAGCGTGTCGAGCCGACTCCGGGGCGACCGCACGGCCGCCTTGTCACCGAACTCATCGGTTTCCTCCCGCAACGCCTCGATGGGCTCGACGACGATGCCAGCGCGATGGAGAACGTGCAGGCTGTCGCCCCAGGCACGCCGGCCGGCACCATCCGCAATCAGCTCGCCCGGCTGCTCCTTCGCGGTGACAGCGTGGACCGCCCCGTCCGCACACTCTCCGGCGGGGAGCGATTCCGGGTCTCGCTCGCCCGGCTCCTCCTGGCCGCGCCGCCTGCCCAGATGCTGATCCTGGACGAGCCGACGAACAATCTCGACATCGCCAGCGTCGAGCAACTCGCCGAAGCCCTCGACGCGTACCGCGGCGCACTCCTCATCGTCAGCCACGACTTCGCGTTCCTCGAACGGATCGGCGTCGACACCATCATCGAGCTCGACAGAAACGGACGGATGCATCAGCGCCGAGACCTGGGCATCTGACCGTCTTGGAGCGGGCATTACGACAAGCGAGTCAGGAGGCGGGTCCTCACATGATTGACCCGCCTCCTCCTTCGCACGCCGTTGTCCACGCGCCGGTCCATGCGCGCCATCACACGTTCACCGGTGCCGTGGCGCCCGTGGCGTACGGCTGGGTGCGCCTCGTCTTCATCTGCGGGGGCTCCGCCATCTTCCACAGCGAGTTCGGTGAGTGTCGGATGCGGCCGGGTGACCTGGCGGTGTTCGGCATCAACACCCTCTGCGGCAGCCAACCGATCGACCGCTCCCCAGCCACGACGTTGTACCTGGATCACGGCATTGTCCACTCCATTCCAAGATCTTCGGCGAACACATCGAGAGGACGAAAGACGTATGAACAGCAACCGAAATCAGACGCAGCTCACGGCCCCACCCGTGCCCTTCGCCCCCGAACTCAACGCGGAGTTGGAGAACCTGGGTGCGCCCCAGGAGAACGCGCCGACGTCGGCTGACGACATCCCCCGGTGGCGTGCGCAACTCACCACGACAGACCCTTCACTCAAGGAGTTGCGCGACCACGGCAGGTTCGAGATCCAAGAGTTCCTCGCCCCCGGTCCGGAGGGAGCACCGGACGTCTCACTCCTCTTCGCACGCCCCACCGGCCTATGCCAACAAGCGCCGGTCATCTACCACATGCACGGCGGAGGCATGATCGGTGGATCCAGCCGCACCGGAATGCAGACGATCCTCCACGAGTGGGCTGAGCCCCTTGAACTGGCGGTCGTATCCGTCGGCTATCGGCTGGCACCTGAGCACCCGTACCCAGCGGCGATCGAGGACTGCTACGCCGGGTTGTTGTGGCTCGCCCGCCATGCCGGCACACTCAGCGTGGACCGCCAACGTGTCATCGCCGTCGGCGGCAGCGCCGGCGGAGGCCTCACGGCTGCTTTGGCCCTGATGGCCCGCGACCGAAAGGGTCCCGGCATCCTTGGCCAGTTGCTGATGTGTCCCATGCTCGACGACCGCAACGACAGTCCCTCAGCACACCAGATGGCCGGACTGGGCGTGTGGGACCGCCGTGCCAACAGCCTGGGCTGGACCGCTCTTCTCGGCAAGGACCGGGAAAGCTCGCAGGTCTCGTACTATGCCGCGGCCGCCCGCGCAGCGGACCTGTCCCAGTTGCCGCCCGCCTATGTCGACGCCGGTGCCGCAGAGACCTTTCGTGACGAATGCATCCAGTACGCGACGCGCATCTGGCAAGCCGGCGGAGATGCTGAACTGCACATATGGTCAGGCGGCTTCCACGGCTTCGACCAACTGGCGCCACACGCTGAAGTCTCCCGAGACGCCCGCCGGACCCGCTTCCGTTGGCTCTGCCGTCTGCTGAGCCGAGAGGTCCGCGAAGCGTCTTGACCCGCCACTGTCCATTTCGCGGATAGGGTCAGCGCGCGAAGGCCTTGCAGACGCCCGGCCTGGCACCAACGTCGGCTTCCTTCCGGGGCGGTGGCACCGGGGCCCGGGCCCTTTGGGCGGCGCGGGCCCGGTGTGAGGGGCAGCAGCCCAGATCGTCCTGTCAGGACCGGCCTGCGCGACGATGCGGCGACGAGCGCCCGGCGCCCGGCCCGCCCGCAGCCCGCAGGCCCGAGGGTGCCGGACCGGCAGGCCCTGAGCCGAGGACGGGGGCGCCGAG
>NZ_JBEXPH010000293.1:0-7572 GCF_040611955.1 Streptomyces sp. NPDC006510
CTGCCGTCCGGCGCCGGCCACGCGACCGGGGCTCCGGCCGCCCAGGCGGCGGCGATGTCCGCCGGGTCGGTGCTGGTGGGCGCGGCGGCCCGGGAGGCGGCGCGGCCGCGTGCGCTGCCGGTCCAGACGCCCGTCGTGTCCTTCCCGCGCAGCCGGGCCACCAGTTCGGTGACGGTGGAGGCCTGCACGACCATGCGGTCCGCCCACTCCTCGCGTCCCTGCTGGAGGGTGAACGCCACGTCGGCGGGGCAGGGTGCCGAGCCGTCCGCCAGGCCCCGCTCCAGGGCGTCCGCCAGGTCGGCGGCGAGCACCGGGAGCCGCTCGGGGACCCGGGTGGAGAGCGGGAACAGGTAGGGTCCCGGCTCCGGTGCGGCGGTCGGCGGGGCGACGTACTCCTCCACCACGAGGTGGGCGTTGGCCCCGCCCGCGCCGAAGGAGCTGAGGCCCGCGCGCCGGGGTGCCCCGTCCGGCCGGGGCCAGGGGGCGAGGTCGCGCTGGACACGCAGCGGGGTGGAGTCGAAGTCGATGTTTGGGTTCAGCGGGTCCGCGTGCAGCGACGGAACGAGCCGGCCGTGCCGCATCTGGAGCAGCACCTTGCACAGCCCGGCCATGCCGGAGGCCGATTCGAGGTGGCCGACATTGGACTTGACCGAACCGATCGGCAGGCTGCGCGCGGGCAGGCCTGCCTCGGCCAGCGCGCGGGCCAGCCCGCGGATCTCGACGGGGTCGCCGAGGGCCGTGCCGGTGCCGTGCGCCTCCAGGTAGCCGAGGGTGGACGGGTCCACGCCCGCCTCGGCGAGCGCCTGCGCGACGAGTTCGCCCTGGGCGACGGGGTTGGGCACGGTGAAGCCGTTGGTGCGGCCACCGTGGTTGACGCTGGTCCCGCGGATGACGCCGTGGATGTGGTCGCCGTCCCGGACGGCGTCCGCCAGCGGCCTGAGCAGCACCGCGCCGACGCCCTCGCCGGGGACGTAGCCGTCGCCGTCGGCGCCGAAGCTGCGGCAGCGGCCGTCGCTGGAGGTGAAGCCGCCCTGGCCGAGGAAGCGGTACTTGTACGGGTGGACGTGCAGGTTGACGCCGCCCGCGACGGCCAGGTCGGTGTCCCCGGCGCGCAGGTCGCGGACGGCCAGGTGGATGGCTGTCAGCGAGGAGGAGCACATCGTGTCCACGCCCAGGCTGGGGCCGGTGAGGCCGAGGGTGTACGAGACGCGGTTGGCGATGGAGGCGTGCGAGGAGGCGCCGATCCGGCCGTCCTCGGCCTCGTGCAGCTGGTAGAGCCCGTACATCGCGCCGACGTACACGCCGACGCGGTGGGAGCGCAGGTCGGCGCGGGTGCGTCCGGCGTTCTCCATGGCGTGCCAGGCGGTCTGGAGGAAGAGCCGTTCCTGGGGGTCGACGATCTCCGCCTCGCGGGGCGAGACGCCGAAGAAGAGCGGGTCGAACATGTCGATGCCGCGCAGGAAGCTGCCCCAGCGGCTGTAGGGGGCCGCCCGGTCGGCGGGGGTCGCCCGGTCGTAGTCCCGCCAGTTCCAGCGGTCCGCCGGGATCTCGGTGATCAGGTCGCGGCCCGCCTTGAGGTGATCCCAGAACTGTTCGAGGGTGTCCGACTCGGCGAAGCGGGCGGCGACACCGACGATGGCGATGGGCATCGGCCCGGAGGGGCCAAGAGCCCCGGCGGTGGTGGGGAGCACCGCCGGTGCGTGGGCCACGGACTCCGCCGGTGCGTGGGCCACGGACTCCGCCGGGACGGGGGCCACGGGCTCCGCCGCGACAGCCGCCGGGGGTGCCGGCTCTGTCACCGGTCCCGGCGCGGGCGCCAGTTCCGCGAGGCGGGGACCGTGGTGCTCGGTGAACCAGCCTGCGAGCGAGCGCAGGTCCTGGTACTCGAAGAACAGGGTCTTCGGAAGCGATCCGAAGTGCTCCTCCAGCCGGCGCGTCAGGTCCATGATCAGCAGCGAGTCGATACCGAACCGCTCGAACGGCGTGTCGGCCTCCATCTCCTGCGCCGGGAACTCGAAGACCTCGGCCAGCACTCCGCGCAGGAAGTCCTCGGCCGCGTCGGCGGCGACGGACGTCGGCCCCGTGGACACGTCCGCCGACGCGGCGCGCGGGGCGGGGGCGGAGGGAGCGGCAGGAGGCGCGGGCACCGGTGCGTTCAGCACCTCGCGCAGCCGCGCCAGGGTGCCGTACGCCACCAGTACGTGGTCGCCGTCGTGCCCCAGCGCCTGGTCGAAGGCCTCCAGCCCGGCGTCCGTCGGCATGGCCACCAGGCCGATCCGACGGGCGGTCCGGGCGGCCGTGGCCTCGTCGGCTTCGACGCGTATGCCTCCGTCCGCCCACAGCGACCAGAGCACGGAGAGGCTGCGGCCGGGGCGTCCGCTGCCCCGGCGCCAGGCCATGAACGCGTCCAGGAACCGGTTGGCGTAGGCGTAGTCGGTCTGGCCGGGGCTCCCCGCGGCCCCGGACATCGAGGAGAAGGAGATGAAGAAGTCGAGGGGGTCGTCGGCGGTGGCCCGGTCCAGCTCGACGGTGCCGCGCACCTTGGGACCGAGCACGGCCGTGCTCCGCCGGTCGTTCCTGCCGATGAGCAGCGCGTCGTCGGTGGTCCCGGCGAGGTGCAGCACCCCGTGGAGCGGGCCGAAGGCGCCGTGGATCCGCTCGACGAGGTCCGCTGCGGCGCCGGGGGCGCCCAGGTCCGCGGGCAGGTAGTGGACGTCGAGCCCGGCGGCGCGCAGTTCCGTGAGGTCGGCCCGCGCCGAACGACCCGTCAGGACGTAGCGGGCGTCGCCTCCCAGATGCGGGACGAGCCGGCGGCCCAGCGCGCCCGCGCCTCCGGTGACCAGCACGGTGCCGTGCGGTGCGAGAGGTGCCGGGGAGGGAGCCGGGGCGACGGGTTCCCAGCGCGGCACCTGCCTGCCCCCGGCCGTGTACCGGACGCGGAATTCGTGGGTGGCGCGTGCCTCGGACCCGACGACGGCGGCGAGGCCGGCCGTGCCCGCCTCGACCGCGGAGACGAGGAACTGCGGGTCCTCGTTGGCGAGGGCCCGCGCGAACCCGTCCAGGGCCTGGGCCCGCGCGTCCTCGACACCGCCAAACGTGTGGAACACGTGCAGGACGCGCACCGGGCGACGGGTCGGCTGTGCCGCCCAGGAGCGGTACAGCCCGGTGAGGGCGGGCAGCGGGTCGCCGTCCGCAGTGTGCACGACGAGGAGTTCCTCGTCGCTGGGGAAGACGGAGTCCCCGGTGCCGCTTTCGGCTCCCGGGAAGCTCTCCTCGCCGAGCACCACCGTGCGTGCGACCGGGCCTCCGGCCGGTGCCGGGGCGTCCTGCCAGCGCTGGACGAGCAGGTGCGCGGCGACGGTGCCGTCCGGCCGGGCGGCGCCGTCGACCGGCCGGGTGACCACGCCGCGCAGCCGTACGCGGACCCGGCCCTGGTCGTCGGCGAGGGCGACGTCGTGGCCGGCCGGGGTACGGACGGCGTGCACGTGGCCCTGCTCGGGGAGCCGGCCGAGGATCTCGACGGCATCCAGGGAGAAGGGCAGTTCCCGTGCGCGCGGGGCCAGGGGGTCCTCGTCGGTCCACAGACAGGACTGGAGCATCGCGTCGAGCAGGGACGGGTGGAGAGCGAAGTCGGAGAACGGAAGGTCCGCCGCCGCGGGTACGGCGACGTGTGCGAGGACCTCGCCCGGCGCGGACCGTACGGAACGCAGGCCTTGGAGGCTGGGCCCGTAACCGCCGCCGAGCGCGGAGAAGACCTCGTAGCACTCCTCCGCGGTGGCCGTACGCGGCAGCCTGGCCCGGATGGCGTCCAGGTCGAGGCGCTGTTCCTCCGGGCGGGTTCCGAAGCGGAGGGTGCCGGTGGAGCAAAGCGTGCCGTCCGTGTCGTCGTCGGCCCGGCGAAGCTCGTAGGACACCCCGTCCGTCACAGGGACCAGACGCAGACGTACGCGTACCGCTTCGTCCTCGACGAGCACGGGACGGGACCACAGCACGTTGTCGATGCCGGTGGCGTGGCCGTGGCCCTGCTGTTCGGCGGCCGCCACGGCGAATTCGAGGGCCGCCACGGCGGGCAGGATCCGGATCCTGCCCAGGGCGTGGTCGCGGAGGTAGAACTCCTCGCCGGTCAGCAGCCGTTCTGACGGTCCGTCCGCCAGGGCGGCGGGAGCCTTGATCCAGTAGCGGCGGGTCGGCCGGGCGGGTCGCGGCAGCGAGAGCCGCGCGGGCCGGTCCCCGGGGGGCTCGGGCAGGATGACGTCCCGGCCCTCGACCCACAGACGGGCGGCCTCGGCCAGGTCCTCGGTGGTGACGGGCCCTCCGTCGCCGCCGGAGGTGCCGGCCGCCGCGGTGCCGGTGGCGAGGCCGTTCCCGTCGCGCAGGCGCGCGGCGAGTTCGGCGACGCTCTCCACAACGACGGCGAGCCGGTCCCGCAGTGGTTGCCGGCCGACACTCAGGGTGTGCGCGACGCTGTCCAGGGAGGCCGACGGGTGCTCCTCCAGCCAGGCGCACAGTGCGGCCCGGTATCCGTCGAGCTGTTCGGGGCCGTCGGCGGACAGCACGACCAGTCGGGCGGTCCTGTCCTCGGTGGTGCCGCTCATCAACGCTGTCCCGCCTCTTCGACTACCACGTGCACGTTGCTGCCTCCCATACCGAACGAGCTGACGCCGACCCGTGCCGGACTCCCCTCAGCTGTCTCCCATGTCTGTGCTGCCGCCTGGATCCGGAACGGACTGCCCGCCAGGTCGAGCATCGGGTTCGGCGTCCGCAGGTCCACCAGGCCGGGGAGCGTGCGGTGACGCATCGCCAGCAGGACCTTCACGACGCCGGCGACGCCCGCCGCGGCCTCCAGGTGGCCGATGTTCGTCTTGACCGACCCGAGGCCGGTGCGCCCGGGAACGACCGGGGTCCCCCAGTCGGTGTACAGACGGTCGAACGCCTCCTTCAGGGCGTCGATCTCGATCGGGTCGCCGAGCGGGGTCCCGGTGCCGTGCGCCTCGATGTAGTCGATCGTGTCGGGCGCCACCGCGGCCGCCCGGTGCGCCGCGAGCACGACGTCGCACTGTGCCTGCGGGTTGGGGACCGTGAGCGAGTGGGTCTGCCCGCCGTGGTTCTCCGCCGAGCCGATCAGCACGCCGTGCACCGGATCCCCGTCCGCCAGGGCCCGGTCCAGGAGTTTCAGGGCCAGGAGCACCACGCCCTCGCCCCTGCCGTAGCCGTCCGCGCGTTCGTCGAAGGTCTTGCAGCGGCCGTCCGGGCTGAGCATCCCGGCGCGGCGCAGGCCGGTGAACCCGTGCGGGGACAGCAGGAGGTTGGCCCCACCGGCCAGGGCCAGTTCGCAGTCGCCCTGCTGGAGGGCGCGGGCCGCGCGGTGGACAGCGACCAGCGAGCTGGAGCAGGCGGTGTCGAAGACGGAGCTGGGGCCGTGCAGGTCGAACACGTAGGAGATGCGGTTCGCCGCGATGGAGGGGACGTTGCCGATCAGGAAGTGGTCACCCATCTCCGGCGAGCCGGGGCCGAGCAGGCTGAGGTAGTCCGTACCGCTGAGCCCGACGAACACCCCGGTCCGACTGCCGCTGAGCGCCTCCGGGATCTGGCCGGAGTCGAGCACGGCCTCGTGCGCGGCGTGCAGCAGCAGGCGCTGCTGGGGGTCCATCTGCGCCGCCTCCCTGGGCGAGATGCGGAAGAGTCCGGCGTCGAAGGCGTCCACGTCGTCGACGAAGGAGCCGCGCAGCCCCTGCGGGAACACCCGTGCGGAGAAGCCCCGCTCCATGGGGTACGGGCGGGTGAGGTCGCGTCCGGCGGCGAGGTGCTGCCAGAACTGCTCCAGATCTGCGGAGGAGGGCAGCCGTCCGCCCATACCCACGACGGCCACCGGCGGGTATCCGCGCGGCGCGGCGGACGGAGCGGCGACTGCAGCGCGGACCGGGCCGGGTGCGGTCCGGGAGGCGGGCTGCCGCCCGGCCGTGGCGAACACCTCGGGGTGGGCGGTGCTCAGGTGGGCGGCCAGCGAGGTGAGGTCCGGCCGGGCGTAGAAGACGGTCGGGCGCACGGTGATGCCGAACCGTTCGCGCAGTGCCACCGCGAGGCGGGTGAAGCCGATGGAGTCGAAACCCACCTCTCCGAGCGGCCGGTCGAGTGGGATCTCCTCCGCCGGCAGCCCGGCGATGTCGGCGGCGCTCTGGCGCAGCCGCGCCGCCAACTCGCCGTGACCGGTGGGCCCGGCCCGGCGGTCCCCTTCGCCTTCCGCGGCCGCGTCCGCCGCAGTGGTGAGGTCCCCGTGGCCGAAGCGGCGTACGAGTTCCTCGATCGGGAGTTCCACCAGCGGGCCGGTGTCCACCTTGGCATTGGGAGTCAGCGGGAGGCGGGAGAGCGCGACCGTGCGGGAGGGGACCATGTAGTCGGGCAGCCAGGTCCGGACCCGGTCGGCCGCGGCCTCCGCGGCCTTTGGCGCGGCCGTCACGAATGCCACCAGGCGCGGCTGACCCGGCAGGTCCTCGCGCAGGGCCACCCGCACTTCGCCGATGCCACCGACGGCGCCCGCCTCGCCCGCGCGCCGGAGGGCGGCCTCGATCTCGCCGAGCTCGATGCGGTGGCCGCGCAGCTTCACCTGCCGGTCGGCGCGCCCGAGGAGCACCATGTCGCCCCCTGCCGACCAGCGGGCCAGATCGCCCGTGCGGTACAGCCGTTCCCCGGTCGCCGGGTCCCGGACGAAGCGTTCCTCGGTGAGCTCCGGCTTGCCCCGGTAGCCGCGGGCGACGCCGTCGCCACCGATGAGCAGTTCGCCGACCGCGCCGAAGGGTACGGGGGTCCCGTCGGGACCGGCGGTGCGGAAGGTGGTGTTGGCGAGCGGGGTGCCCACGGTGACGGGTCCTCCCCGCCGCACCCGCTGCGCGGAGGACCAGATGGTCGTCTCGGTCGGCCCGTACATGTTCCACAGCTCGTCGCAACGGTCCAGCAGCCGGTCCGCGAGTCCGGGGGTGAGCGCCTCGCCGCCGCACAGCAGCCTGTCCACCCGGCCGGTCCAGCCGGCGTGCAGCAACATCTCCCAGGTGGCCGGGGTGGCCTGTACGACCGTCGCGCCCGCCGCGCCGATCAGCTCGGCCAGTGCCGGTCCGTCCCGGACCACGTCCTCGGGCGCGATGTGGACGGTGGCACCGCGGGTCAGCGGGAGCAGCAGTTCCAGACCCGAGATGTCGAACCCTGCGGTGGTGACGGCCAGCAGGATGTCGTCCTCGGCGCAGCCAGGCCGCTCGGCCGTCGCGGCCAGCAGGTTGACCAGATTGCCGTGGCAGACCTCGACGCCCTTGGGCTCCCCCGTGGACCCGGAGGTGTAGAGCACGTACGCGAGGTCGCCGTCCCGGCGGGCGACGGGGCGTACGGTCCGTTCCTCGGATTCCAGGCCGGTCAGGGGGATGCGCACGCCGGGCGCGTCCCCGGGCAGCCGGTCGGCCAGGTGCGGGTCGACAATCACGGCCGCCGGCACCGCGTCGGCGGCGATGTGGGCGAGCCGGGCCGCCGGGAAGCCCGGGTCGAGGGGAACGTACGCGGCCCCCGCGGCCTGGACCGCGAGCAGGG
>NZ_JBEXPH010000294.1:0-7502 GCF_040611955.1 Streptomyces sp. NPDC006510
AGGACCCGCCGTTCGGCCGGATCGCCCTCGCCCCGCCGGACCAGGAAGCCGTCCTCGACGGCGCGCACCCGCGCCGTGCCGTGCTCCCCCGTTGCCCCGATCCGCAACTCGCCGAGGCCGGGCAGGACCAGCCTGCCGTCCGCGTAGCTCACGTCCACGGAGAGGTCGAGGCCGACCCGTACGGCGGCGGCCGCGAGATACACCGGGAGCCGCAGCGCGGCTGCCACGCTGCCCGGCCGTTCGTGGAGCTGGTCCAGGGCATGGAGCAGCCAGGTACGGGTGTAGGGGTGGGCCAGCACCTCGTCCAGCCCGCGGGCCCCCTCCTCGGAGGCCTCGACGGTGGCGGCCAGCTCCCAGGCCCGCGCCCACCGCTCACCGCCGCGGTCTTCGATGTCGGCGTTCAGCCGGGCCAGCAGCATGCGGGTGAGGTCTCGCTGCGAGGCGGCGAGTTCGAGCGGCTCGGTCACCTCGGGCGCGACCAGGGACGCCGCCGTGCGCGCCTCGATGCCGCGTACCAGGGCGGCCAGGTCGGCGCAGTACACGGAAGGGTTGTCGAACGCGTCGGACGGCCCGGTGGAGCGGTACCGGTGGGTGTAGAGACCGCCGCCGCACGAGCGCACGACAGGACAGCTGCGGCAGGTCTCGCTGACGCCGTCCAGTCCGAGCTGGCGGGCCCTCACCCCGGGATGGGCCGCCACCTCGTCGAAGGTGTGGGTGAAGACGTCGAAGCCGGTGGCCGCCGCGCCCTCGTAGGCGCTCTTGAGCGAGTCGACCTGCTCCAGCTGGCCGTCGGTCTCGACGACGACGAGGTCGGTCGGGGCCAGCCCCAGGGACTCGGTGAGGCTGGGGCCGCCGCCCAGCGTTGACAGCACCGAGGAGAACAGCCGCACCGGCACCGGGCGCCCCTGCTCCTGCCAGCGGTCGAAGACCGCGAGGAGCCAGTCGGCGTAGGCGGTGGGCGAACCGTCCGGGCGGGGCGGCGGATCGTCCCAGGTGGCGTGCGGAAGCAGGAAGTCGATGAGCGGCGGGTCGAGCTCGGTGAGCGCGTCGAGGACCGCGTGCGGGTCGTTCTCGATGTCGACGGTGCACAGGAGCCCGAGGTCGAGATGGCGGTAACGCTCCTGGTGGAGCAGGTCCACGGCCTTGAGGACCAGAGGGTGGCTGCTGCGCCCGTCGGCGTAGCGGCGGTGCCGGTCGTTGGCGGCCCGGTCGCCGTCCAGGGAAATGCCGACCCTCACACCGAACTCGTCGAAGAGGTCGAGATACCGGGGACTGAGCTGGAGTCCATTGGTGTGGATACGGAGGTCGAGTTCCGCGATGCCGTCGAAGGCGGAGGTGAGCACTTCGCAGACGCGCCGCAATCGGGCGGGCCCCGCCAGTAGAGGCTCCCCTCCGTGCAGGATCACTGACACGGAGGGCAGTGCATGTGCCTTGGCATGCTCGGCCAAGCGTTGAGCAGTCCGGAAAATGACATCATCAGAGATTGTCTTGGGCCGGGTTCGCCAGCTCTGATCTGCATGTTCATAGACATAGCAATGGTCACAAGCAAGATCGCACCTGCTGTGAACCTTGAGGACGACTTCGCGGAAAGGGACCAGGGGTCCTGTCATTCCACCAGTCTAGCCAGCCCGAAGGGGTGCTCGGATCGCCGGTTCACGAGGTGTTCGGCGCGTTGTTTCAGAGCGCCGAGTTGAAGGTCGATGCCTGAGTGGGGCGACCGGCCGACACGGCGTGCACGCGACCGAGCTTCCGCGCAGCGGCAGAACCACGGACGTCGATCTCGGCGAGCGGCACACGATTCTTCTTCGCAACGGCGAAGGAGAGGGAGGATTCAGTGGTCTTCACGGCGGTCCTTGAGGGGATTTGTTCCGATGGAATGGTTCCGGACAGGAATGCAGCAACAGTATCTGCACCATTGCAGTGTCCGGCGGCACGACTTTACTCTCATGGCCTCGGTTGGCAACTGAGGACGGCCACTTGGAACGAGAGCGTCACATGAGGCTGTCCCAAGTCGAACGGAACCACCGATTCCGCCATTGAGGTGACGACATAACCGCAGACGGGAGTGAACATGACGGCGCTTCCCGGGCCGCTCCAGAGCATGGTCTTCAGGAACGCCGATCTGCCGGCGCTCTTTCACCACACGGACGAGATCGCCGTCGCGAGGCAGCGGGAGGCCGTGAACACCACCCGTATTCAACTGATTCTCCTGGTCACGGGGGCCGCACCGGCCGCGGTCCCGTGGCACGCCGAGGTGGGTGACACGTTTCAACTCACCGATGCTGTGGGCGTGTTGGCCTACCTGGGTGTCCTGATCACGACGTACCTCGCCGCCCGGCGCAAAGCAAAGTCGCATTGGCAACTCAACCGCTCGGCGGCAGAGTTCATCAAGTCGATGTGCTGGCGTTACTCGGTGCACGGATCACCGTTCGACACCGGTACCCAGCACCCGGAGGCGGTGTTCGCGAACCGTCTCGAAGAGGGCCTTCAGGAACTCCGCAAAGTGGGGTGGGCCGACCCCCGCGACCTGGCGGCGGATTCGGGCGGGCTGATCACCGAATCGATGCGCGAGTTGCGGGACAAGGCGTTCACCGTACGCAAGGAGACATACGTCCGGGACCGTCTCATCGAGCAGAGAAGCTGGTACCGCAGGCGCCAGGAGGTCTCCCGGCGGGCCACTCTGGTCTGGTCGACCGCCATTGCCGTACTGACCGCGCTGGCCCTGGTGTTCGCCGTGTTGAGGACGTTCTCCGTCACCCAGTCCTTCGCCCTCACGGGGGTGCTGTCGGCCGCGGCGGCCGCCTGTCTGGCGTGGATCGAGATGCGCCGTCACCACCCGCTGATCTCGGCCCACTCACTGGTGGAGCAGGATCTGGAGGCGATGCAGGTGGCGATGGAGACCACGCTGACCGAGCGTCAGTGGCCCAGCGCGGTGTTCGAGACCGAGCGCATCGTTTCCCCTCAGCACACCGACTGGCTTGCCCGGCACCAGATGTGAGCTGCCGTCAGGTGTGAGCCGCCGTCGGGCGCACGGCCGTTCGTGACCGGATTCGTATACGGAGGGGCCGGGCCCGACAGGCGGTCAGCCGCGCTCCACGCCCTCGCGCCAGATCACCGTGACCGGACGACCCAGGCTCCGGGCATACGTCACGATGTCGCCCGTGCCGCCGAGGCCGCGGGCCGGCCGGCCGTCCCACACCGCGAGCAGCCGGTCGCAGTGGTCGGCGATGTACGCGCCCGCCGCGTAGTACGCCTCGTCTGTGGAGTACGGGTAGCCCAGCCGGACCTCCCGGGCCGCCCGGTCCTTGAGGGCCCGGTAGCGGGCGAGTTCGGCCGCGTCGGCGAAGCAGGATTCGTAGTCGCCGCTCGGGATGACCACGGTCAGATCGGCGCCGCAGGCCAGAGCGAGGTCGGCGAAGAGCTGGTCGGCTCCCACCGCCAGGCTGGAGAGGGCCTCCAGGGAACCCTCCTGGCCGCAGAGCGCCGCCCGTAACCCGGCGAGCACATGGGCGTGGGCCTCCTGCGGGATGGTGCGATGACCGGTCACTCCGATGCGTTTCACGGACCTGGAACCCCCTGAGGTGTCTGCCGGGGGCCCGGAAGGCATCCCTCCGGCTGGCACAGCACCCGCCCCCGTTGCTCCTGCGTGACCGACCTGCCCCACATCCTCTCAAAAGCCGCGGGGTGAGCGGGAGCCCCCGCCCAGGATTCGGGCAGGGGCTCCTCATCGGTCGGCCGCCTGTTCGAGGGCCGGCCCAGGGGTGCCGATGCGTCAGTAGACGCTGACCCCGTACGCGCTGAGCGCCTCGGTGACCGGCTGGAAGTACGTGGTGCCGCCGGAGGAGCAGTTGCCGCTGCCACCGGAGGTGAGACCGATCGCCCGGGAGCCGGAGTAGAGCGGGCCGCCGGAGTCGCCGGGCTCCGCGCAGACATTGGTCTTGATCATGCCGTAGACGATGTCGCCGTTGCCGTAGTTGACCGTGGCGTTGAGGCCCGTGACGGAGCCGCTGTGGATACCCGTGGTGGAGCCGCGGCGGGTGACGGACATGCCGACCGTGGCGTTGGCTGCGCTGGTGATGTCGACGCTGCCGACGGTGCCCGGGTGGGCGACCGAGGTGTTGTCGTAGCGCACCAGGCCGTAGTCGTTGGTCGGGAAGCTGGAGCCGACCGTCGGGCCGATGCTGGTCGAGTTCGACGAGTTGGTGTACCAGGGCGGGTTGCCGTCGGTGCAGTGACCGGCGGTCAGGAAGTAGTAGGTGCTGCCGCTGCGGACGTTGAAGCCCAGGGAGCAGCGCCAGCCGGGGGCGTAGATCGCGTCGCCGCCGGAGAGCAGCTTGCTGAACTTCCCGGAGGTGCGCTCGATCTTCAGGGCGCCGGCGTTGACCCCGGCGGACTTCTTGATCTGCTCGATCTCGGCCTTCGAGACCGTCCGGTCTACGGTGACCACGAGTTTCTTGGTCGTCGGGTCGACGTTCCATGCGGTGCCCGCCACATCGGCGCCGAGCACGGCGTCGCTCGCGGCGGAGAGTTGCGCGGCGCTGAACGTGGTGTTGGTGTCGGCCTGGGCGCTGGGGACGGCGAGGGCGGCGACGGCGACAAGGCCCGCGGCGACGGCAACGGCCCGGGTGCGTCTCGCGGTGCCGTTGAGGGGGGTGGTGCGCTTGATCCTCACTTTTCATTCCTCCCGAGGGGAAGTCGGGGGTCCGCCTGTGGGGTGGTCGGACCCGTGAGGCGCAGTCGTTCGCACGGCGGTGCGCCCGCGATGCGGGCATTGCCGTGCTCCTGACAAGCGCTGTTCGGGAGTATTCAAGGCGTCAACTTATGGCGCAAGAGGGCCTACTGGCCTGAACTTGTCGCACGGTATGGCAGCGGCCCCGGCAGCGTACGGACTGCCGGGGCCGGTACCGAAGGAGCGTGAGGGTACGTCAGCCGTCGACGCGGTTGCGCTCCCCCGCCTCTACGGCGATGGGAAGGGTGTTGCCGGGCGGCGGGAAGGGGCAGATGAAGTGGTCCGCGAAGGCGCACGGCGGCAGCAGCGCCCGGTTGAGGTCGACCGTCACGCTGCCGTCCTCGGCGGGGGCCGCGGGCCGCAGGAACCGGAAGCGGTAGCTGCTGTTTCCGCTGGTGGCATCCGCGAAGACCGCCCAGAGCGAGCCGTCGGGCTCGACCGCGACATGCAGCGTGTGCTCCGTGCCGTCGACCTCGAAGGCGATCTCACCGGCGAGCCCGAGACCGCGCTCGACCCCGTCGGCGTTCTCGACCCGGACCGTACGGGCGCTGTCGTACGGGCGGAAGGTGCCCGGGAGCGCCCACCGGGCGTCGTACGGGGTGGCCTCGATGGCCCGGAAGGCGCGCCGCGCCGGGGAGTCCGGGTCGAAGTCCCGTACCGCCCAGAGCCCTTCGCGGCTCAGCACGACCAGCCGCCGCTCACCGTGCGCGACCCGGGACCCGTCGATCGGACCGCGGTCGGCGGTGAGGCGGACCTGGCCGGTGAAGGGCTCGCCGTCCACGGTCAGCCCGTCCGCGGCACAGGCGCTGAGCACCAGCTCGTCGCCGTCCTCCCGCCACTGCCCGGGTACCTCGGGGATGTGGCCGTCCGGGTAGTCGGAGAGCCAGTGGGTGCCGGTGAGGGAGAGCGGTCCGTAGGGGCCGGCGACCGTGGCGGTGCGCTCCTCGTGCCAGTGCTTCCAGTCCTGTGCCGCCTGCTCGAAACCGTGCGGCTGCGGTGCGTCCGTGCTCATGCGGTCAACCTTTCCATACCGGCTCGGCGAGCCCGAGATGCGAACGCAGCGTGGGACCGGTGTATTCGGAGCGGAAGGCCCCGCGCTCCTGGAGGAGCGGGACGACCCGGTCGACGAAGTCGTCCAGGCCGCCGGGGGTGAGATGCGGTACGAGGATGAACCCGTCGGCGGCGTCGGCGGCGACGAACTCGATGAGCTGCGCCGCGACCGTGCCCGGGCTGCCGATGAAGGACTGCCGGCCGGTCGTCTCGATGACGGTCTGCCGGATGGACAGGCCCTTCTCCTCGGACAGCGCACGCCAGCGCGCCGCGACGGCGAGGGGGTCACCGTGCTTGACCCGGCCCTGGACCAGCGAGGAACCGGGGTCCGGGTCGATCCCGGGCAGCGGCCCGTCGGGGTCGTAGGAGGAGAGGTCGCGGCCCCAGATCTGTTCCAGGGCCAGGATCGCGTTCTGCGGGGAGACCTGCTGGAGACGGATCTCGGCCGCCCGTTCCTGGGCCTCGGCGTCGCTGTCGCCGAGTACGAAGGTGACCCCGGGCATGATCTTCAGCTCGTCGGGCGCCCGTCCGTACTTCGCCAGCCGCGCCTTGACGTCGGCGTAGAAGGCGCGGCCCGACTCCGGGGTGCCGTGCCGGGTGAAGACGACATCGGCGGCGGACGCGGCGAACTCGCGGCCGTCCGCGGAGTCGCCGGCCTGGATGATGACCGGATGGCCCTGAGGCGAGCGCGGAACGGTGAACTCGCCCTCGATGGCGAAGTGCTGCCCGTGGTGACGGAAGGGGCGCGGGGTGCCGTCGGGGGTCCAGGTGTCCCACAGTTCGCGGGCGGTGGCGACGAACTCGGAGGCCCTGGTGTACCGGTCGGCCCGGTCGAGGTAGCCGCCGCGCCGGAAGTTCTCCCCGGTGAAGGCGTCGTAGGAGGTGACGACGTTCCAGGCGGCCCGGCCGTCGCTGAGGTGGTCGAGGGTGGCCAGGCGACGGGCCAGCTCGTACGGCTCGTTGAAGGTGGCGTTGACGGTGGCGGCGAGGCCGAGCCGCTCGGTGACGGCCGCCAGCGCGGCCAGCACGGTGAGGGATTCGGGGCGGCCGACCACGTCCAGATCGTGGATGCGGCCCCTGTGCTCGCGCAGCCGCAGCCCCTCGGCGAGGAAGAAGAAGTCGAACCTGCCGCGTTCCGCGGTGCGGGCGAGGTGCTCGAAGGAGGAGAAGTCGATCTGGCTCCTGGAGCGGGGGTCCGCCCAGACGGTGGTGTTGTTGACGCCCGGGAAATGGGCGGCGAGATGCATCTGCCTCGTTGCGGTGCTCATGCCCGTCCCCCTTCGAGGGCGTACCGGTTGGCGGGGCGGGCCAGCGCCAGGTGCTCGCGCAGGGTGCCGCCGGGGTAGAAGGTGCGGAACAGGCCGCGGTGCTGGAGCAGGGCCACGGTGCCGTTGACGATCCGTTCGAGGTCGCGCCCGGGGGTGATGGGCGTGAGATGGAATCCGTCCGCCGCTCCTCCCCGGTGCCACCGGGTGATCAGTTCGGCGAGGTCGACCGGGCCGCCCCGGTAGTACGAGCCGCCGGCGGCGAGTGGCGGTCCGCTCTCCAGGCCCGGTTCCGGGGCGGTCTCGGCGTCGCCGAGGTCGACGGTGAGCGCGACCAGGACCCGCAGCGCGTCGGGGTCGCGTCCGTACGCCGCCGCGCGTCGGCGCAGATCGGTTCGGGCCGCGGCGGCCTGTTCGGGGGTGGTGGCCCGGACCAGGACGACGTCCGCATGGCGGGC
>NZ_JBEXPH010000295.1:0-7479 GCF_040611955.1 Streptomyces sp. NPDC006510
GTCACGGCCCGCGGCTCTGTCGTGCCATCGAGTGGACGTCGCTCGGCCGCCCGGTGGGAAGCCATCGGGCCGTCGGACCTCCACGTCGGCCACAGCGGGCCGTGCGGGCGGCCGGGGCGGGTCGTCCGGCCCCGGCCGTGCGTCCGGACGCTCAGGGGGTCAGTGGCGGCCGGGTGCCCTCATCGGAACGTGCGCCCGGCTGGGTGCCGTCCTCGCGGATGACCTCACCCTGGACGATCTTTCCGTCCGGCCGGTGAATGCGGGCCTGCTGGAAGGCGTCGGAGAGGCTGCCGGGGCTCGCGGCACGCATCCGGCGCTCCAGCGACCGCTCCGCGAACCGACCGAGCCACGAACGGACCGGCGGCACCAGCAGCAGGAGCCCCGCCACGTCCGAGATGATCCCCGGGATCATCAGCAGCAGCCCGCCGAGCATCAGGAAGCCGTTGCCCCTGCCGCCCGACCCGGCGGCCGGCGGGGCAGCGGCGGCACCGGGCTGCCCCGGCATCTGCTGGAGCGTCTCGGTGAGATTGCGGAAGGCCCGGCGGCCGGCCCGCTTCATCACCGCGGCACCGAGCACGATCCCCGCCGCCAGGAGCAGCAGCACGGTGAACCCGCCCGCCGCGTCGGCCACGACGGTGAGCAGCCAGATCTCCAGCACCGCCCAGGCGGCGATGGCGAGGGGGACGAAGGTACGGGCGCGAGAGCGCTTGGGGGCGGTCGGGGGCGGTGTGCCGGTCGTCATGGTCCCCAGTGTGCCCGTACGGGCGTCCGAACGGGACGAGGGGGGTGATCAGGGGCGGCGGCCCCGATGCCCGCCGCCGGTGACGGCGGGCACGGCGGATCAGATCGCCTTGCGGCCCAGTACCCGGTTCGTACGGGAGGTGACACCCCAGGAAGTGACCCGCCAGAGCGCCTCGACCAGGATGTCCCGGCTCATCTTCGAGTCGCCGATCTCCCGGTCGACGAAGGTGATCGGCACCTCGACGACGTGATAGCCGGCCTCGACGGCCCGGCGGGCCAGGTCGACCTGGAAGCAGTAGCCCTGCGAGGCGACCTGGTCGAGGCCGATGCCGTCCAGGGTCTCGACGCGGAAGGCCCGGTAGCCGCCGGTGACATCCCTGGTGCGCAGCCCGAGGAGGAGCCGGGAGTACGTGCTGCCGCCCCGGGAGATCATCTCGCGGGACTTGGGCCAGTTGACCACGCGCCCGCCCGGCACCCAGCGGGAGCCGAGCACCAGGTCGGCGCCCTTGAGCGCGGTGAGCAGCCGGGGCAGCTCCTCGGGTTGGTGGGAGCCGTCGGCGTCCATCTCCACGAGCACGCCGTAGCCGTGCTCGGTCCCCCAGCGGAAGCCCGCGAGGTAGGCCGCGCCCAGCCCTTCCTTGCCCTTGCGGTGCAGCACCTGGACCCGGCCGTCCCCGGCGGCGATCTCGTCGGCGATCTTGCCGGTGCCGTCCGGGCTGTTGTCGTCGGCGATCAGGATGTCGGCGTCCGGCACAGCGGCGCGCACCCGGCTGACGATCGGCGTGATGTTCTCGGCCTCGTTGTAGGTCGGAATGATCACCAGGATTCTGCCGAGCGGGCCGTACCGCCGCTGACCGCCGTCGTTCACTTACTGCCCCTTAAGTCCGTACGCAGGTGCACACCATATCCAGCGGGCGGAGGCCGGTCTCCGACATGGTCGGACGGGGCCGGGCACTGCCGGGGACAGAAGGACGGAAGTACGGACAGAAGTGCGGGTACGAGCACGGACGGGAACTACGGATGGGGGCCCGGCGCCCTTCGGGCCGACCTGGGACCCGCTGGCTGCGGGTCGACCTAGAGCCGTTGTCTACTGAACGTCCGGGCCCCACCCGGGTCGCACCGCCGTCCGGATGAAACCTTCCCTCGCCCCCGAGGCGCGGGCGCTGAACCTGGCTGTCAGTGGTGGTGCGCCGGTGCGGCACACCACCTCATGACCCAGCGGCGTTCGACGACTGCGTGGAGGTTTAACCGGTCGGACGTCCTGTGGTGGACTCGCCGAACCTACCGGCCAGTGGGCGCGTTCTGTCAATAGCCGTCTGACCTGCAATATTTACGAAACTTGCCTGGTCAGTAGCGAAGATCCGCAGGTCGCGGCGGAACGGGGACCACCACGAGCGACGATACGAAATGTACGGACGTCACTCGTTCGGCCGCTCGTAGACAGTTCGTCCGAAGACCACGGTCCGCAGACAGACCGGCAGATCGGCACCGGGGGTGAGATCGGGCAGGCCGGGCGTCCCCGACCGGGGGTCGGTCGACCAGCGGGCGACGCGGTCGTCCGGGGCCTGGACCACCAGGTCAGCGGTGCGCCAGACCGCGTAGTCGGCCGGGGCGCCGGGCACCAGGGTCCCCGCGTCGTCACGGCCGACGGCCCGCCAGCCGCCCCGGGTGTGGGCGGTGAAGCCCGCCCGTACGGAGATCCGGTGCTCGGGCGTGCGGTGGAAGGCGGCGGCCCGTACGGTGCCCCACGGGTCGAGCGGGGTCACGGGGCTGTCGGAGCCGAAGGCGAGGGGCACACCGGCCCGCAGGAGCGCCGCGTACGGGTTGAGGGTCCTGGCCCGCTCGACGCCGAGCCGCTGGGCGTACATGCCCTCCTCGCCGCCCCAGGCGGCGTCGAAGGCGGGCTGGACGGAGGCGGTCAGACCCAGCTCCGCGAACGCGGCCACGGTCTCGGGGGTAAGCATCTCGGCGTGCTCGACCCGGTGCCGGGCGCCCCGGATCCGGGGCAGGCCGAGCGTCTCGGCGGCGGCCCTCACCCCGTCCACGACGGCGGAGACCGCCGCGTCGCCGATGGCATGGAATCCGGCCTGCAGCCCCGCCTCGGTGCAGGCGGTGACATGGGCGGCGATCTGTGCCGCGTCCAGATGGGCGGTGCCGGTGTGTCCGGCCGGTCCGTCGGCGTAGGGCTCGTGCAGGCAGGCGGTGTGCGAGCCGAGCGAGCCGTCCACGAAGAGGTCCCCGGCCGCTCCGACGGCGCCGAGCTCCCGGATCCGGCGGGCGCCCTTCTCGTCGGCGACCCGCTCGGCCCAGTAGCCGAAGACCCGCGGTCCGCTCTCCGCGGCGGCGAGCTTCAGCAGTGCGGCGAAGTCCTCCTCGTCGGAGATGTCGGGGCCACCGCACTCGTGGACGGTGCCGATGCCGAGCGACGCGGCGTGCCGCAGGGCGGCGCGCTGGGCCTCGGCACGCTGCTGCGGCGAGACGACGCCGTGGGCGGCGGAGCGGACCGCGTGGTGGGCGGCGCCGGTCAGCGGGGCGTCGGGGTGGTAGCCGGTCAGCCCGGTGACGCCCGGGACCAGGTCGAGCAGGGCCGTGGTGACGACCGCGGAGTGCACATCGACACGGGGCAGGTAGACCGGCCGTCCGCCGGCCGCCGCGTCGAGCTCACCGCGCGACGGCGGGCGCTGCTCGGGCCAGCGCGTGGCGTCCCAGCCGTGGCCGAGGACGACCCGGTCCGCGGGGTGCCCGGCCACATGGGCGCGCAGCAGGCCGAGCGCCTCGTCGAGGGTCCGGGCACCGGACAGGTCCAGGCCGGTGAGGGCCAGGCCGGTCGACGTGGTGTGCACGTGGGCGTCGGTGAACGCGGGAGTCACCAGCGCACCGTCGAGGTCGATCACCTCGTCGACGCCGCTCGCGAAGGCGTCGGCGGCCCCTTCCGAGCCCACCCAGGCGACATGGCCGCGTTCGACCACCATGGCGGTGGCGAAGGGGTCGGCGGGGCTGTGGACGTCTCCACCGCGCAGCAGCACGGTGCGGTGTTCGCTCTGGGGGGCGGTGCTCTCGGTCATGGGACCAGTTTCGCGCCTGCCCGGAGCCGCGCGGTCCGCGACCCCCTCAGAAGCTGTCGGAGACCTCCGGTCGGAGGTCACCGACGGCCTCTCAGATCCTCGGGGGCCGTGCCTCGTACGGCGTGGACAGGACGACCGTGGTGCGGGTGGAGACACCGGCCAGCGAGCGGATCCGGGTGAGCAGGTGCTCCAGCTCCAGCGGCGTCGCGACGCGCACCTTGAGGATGTAGTTCTCGTCGCCCGCGACGCTGTGGCACGCCTCCAGTTCCGGGACGTCGGCCAGCCGATCCGCGATGTCGTCCGGCGCGCTCGGGTCGAAGGGCTTCACCGAGATGAACGCGGTGAGCGGCAGGCCGACGGCCCCGGGATCGACGACCGCGGCGTAGCCCCGGATCACCCCGCGCTGCTCCAGCCTGCGGACACGCTGATGAACGGCCGATGTGGACAGGCCCGTGGCCTTGCCCAGGTCGGTGTAGCTCATCCGCCCGTCCTTGACGAGCAACTCCACGATCTGTCGGTCCAGCTCCTCCATACGGATCAACCTATTGCCCCAGGTCCCTCCAGGCACAGCGGCAGGAGCTCCGGAAGGGGCACCTGGGGCGGGCATGTGACGAATGCCACAGGTTTACGGGTGGGTAGCCGACCCCCTCGCGGTTACGGCCGACGCGCGACGGGAAGTGCTTGCTGTGGTCGAGGCCGTGTCGCCTGGTCGGCCCACCTGAGGGGGGAATTTCCCATGCAGATCCTGAAGCTCACCGGACGTACCGAACCGGAGCCGGTCGATCCCGTCGAGGACACCGCTCCCGACGCGTACGACACGTTCGAGATGTACCGGGTGATCTGCCCGGACTGCGCGCAGCCGATCGCGCTGCTGGCGGACGAGGACGTACTGCCGGAGCACGCGCTGTGCCCGACGCCGTGGAATCCGTTCGTGCTGACCGTCTGCGCCGGTACCGGCCGCGCGGCGTCGCAGTCGCGGCCCGCCGACGAGTCGCTCGACGCCCAGGAGCAGGAGACGGGACTGCTGTTGACGCTCCCCCAGGGGCTCGACTGGAGGACGCAGCCGTTCTCGCACGCCGGCGGCCCCGGCTCACGCCCGCTGCGGGCACCCCGGATGGGGCGCCAGGCCGCCTGACGGCAGCCCTCGCGCGAAACCCGGCCCGGACCACGTCCGGGCCCGCCCGTACCGTCTGCGCCGCACCACGACGGCCCGGCCGACGTGGTGCCCGCAGTGAGGCCGCCCGGGGACGGGGCGAACGGGCTCTCGAATCGGCCGGACAGTGACCAGGGCCAGCCCCGCGCCGTTGGCCAGGCATGACCCTGCTGCATTCAACGGCCGGTCCCGGCCGTCGCCGTCTCGCCGCCCCCACCGCCGAAGAATCGGTTCCGCAGCCCATGGCTCCCCGGTCGGCGCCGCGATCGGTGCCGCACTCCACCGATCCGCCCATCTATCGGGCCCTGCTGCGTCATTGGGAGAGCACGGAGCGGACCCTGCCGGGCCGCCATGACCAGGAGTGGAACCGGATCATGACGACGCCCGTGTGGTCGGACCGGCCGCTGCGGTTCAGCGCGTCTCAGGACCCGCGAGGTGGCGCGCGATGACCATCCGCTGGATCTGATTGGTCCCCTCGACGATCTGCAGCACCTTCGCCTCGCGCATCAGCCGCTCGACGGGGAAGTCGAGGGTGTAGCCGTATCCACCGAGCACCTGGACGGCGTCGACGGTGACCCGCATGGCGATGTCGGTGCAGAACAGCTTGGCCATGGCCGCCTGACGCGAGAAGGACTTGCCCTCGTCACGGAGCCGGGCCGCCTCCAGGTAGAGCGCCCGGCCCGCCTCGATCTGGGTGGCCATGTCGGCGAGCATGAAGCGCAGCCCCTGGAAGTCCGCGATCGGGCGGCCGAACTGCTGTCGTCCGGTGGCGTAGCCGACGGCCTCGCTCAGGGCCGCCTGGGCGACGCCGATCGCGCAGGCGGCGATGCCCAGGCGCCCGGAGTCGAGTGCGGACAGGGCGATCGCGAAGCCCTGGCCCTCGTCGCCGATCCGGCGCGCGTCGCAGACCCGTACGCCGTCGAAGTTCAGCTGGGCGGTGGGCGAGCCCTTCATGCCCATCTTCTTCTCGGGGGCGGCCGCGTTGAGCCCCTCGGCGTCGCCGGGGACCAGGAACGCGGTGATCCCGCGGGCGCCCTCGGCTCCGGTGCGGGCCAGGACCGTGTAGAAGTCGGCGATGCCGCCGTGGGTGATCCACGCCTTGGTGCCGGTGATGACCCAGTCGTCACCGTCCCGTACGGCCTTCGTACGGAGCGAGGCGGCATCGGACCCCGACGCGGGCTCGGAGAGGCAGTAGGCGCCCAGCAGGCCCCCTCCCAGCATCGCCGGGAGGTGTTCGGTCCGCTGCTCCTTGGTGCCGTATCCGGCGACCGCGTGGCAGGCGAGGGAGTGGACGCTCACGCCGAGGCCGACGGTGAGCCGGGCGGCCGCGAGCTCTTCGAGGACCTGGAGATAGACCTCGTACGGCTGGTCGCCGCCGCCATGGGCGGAGTCGTAGGGCAGTCCCAGCAGTCCGGACTCGGAGAGCAGCGTGAAGACCTCGCGCGGGAACCGGCCCGCTTCCTCCTCCTCCGCCGCCCGGGGGGCGATCTCTCGCTGGGCGATGTCACGGACGAGCTCGACGAGCTGCCTGGACTCCTCGGTGGGCAGACGGCGTTCCACCGAATGCGGGGCACGGTCGGACATGACGGCGCTCTCCTCCCTGTCGGGCGTTGCGACGGTCGCGCGCGAGGGGTGTGGGCGGCGCCGCCGGGGGTTTCCGGGCCGGGCCCGGAAAGCACTGTTACCCAGCCGACGCCGGCCCCCCTCGGATTACGAGAGCTGCTGGCCAGCGGCTGTGGCGGCTTGAGTATGCCCGATCGGACGATATCCGTCACGGGGTCACCGGGCGACTCGGCGCCGGGCGGAACGATCACCGGAAATGGTCCGAACCATTGACCTCACTGGTCTAGTCCATCTACGGTTCCCAGCGGGACGGCCTTTGCACGTTCATGCCAAGTCCATGCGACGGCCGACTGCCTGCCCCCACAAGCGAGTTCCCTCCCCCACGAGGAGACAAGATGTTCGGACCGCATCGTCCCCGCGCCCGTTTCCGGGCGTTCGCCGCAGCCGCCTGTACCGCCGCCCTCGGCGCCACCCTGCTGGGTGTCGCGGGCACCGCGCCGGCCGGCGCGACCCCCACTACCACGCGGGCAGCGGCCCCCGCGTCCGCCGACGCCGCCCCCACAGCGGCCGGCAACAAAGTGGTCGGGTACTTCACCAACTGGGGTGTGTACCAGCGCAATTACCACGTCAGGAACATCGAGACCTCGGGCTCGGCCGACAAGCTCACACACATCAACTACGCCTTCGGCAACGTCACCGGCGGCAAGTGCGCGATCGGCGACTCGTACGCCGACTACGAGAAGGCGTACACGGCCGACCAGTCCGTCGACGGTGTGGCGGACACCTGGGACCAGGACCTGCGCGGCAACTTCAACCAGCTGCGCAAGCTGAAGAAGCTGCACCCGGACCTGAAGGTCATCTGGTCGTTCGGCGGCTGGACCTGGTCCGGCGGCTTCGGTGAGGCGGCGAAGAACCCGGCCGCGTTCGCCGAGTCCTGCTACAATCTGGTGGAGGACC
>NZ_JBEXPH010000296.1:0-7463 GCF_040611955.1 Streptomyces sp. NPDC006510
GTGGTGGCCCCGGCGCTCGCCGCGGGTGCGCCGGCGGGAGTGGCGGCGAGGGCGGGCGGGGCGAGGACGGTACCGGCGAGCAGGGCGGCCGCGACGGCTGCCTGGGTGATGCGGTGCGTGCGCATGGTGCTCCTTGTCTGCATCCCTGTCGGGGGGTGGGGGGTGTCAGGAGGCGGGGACGGCGGTGCACGGCGTGGTGCCGCAGACATTGATGACACGGCCGGTGGTCAGGAAGGTGGCCTTCTGCTGACGGGCGGCCGACGAGTTGCGGGGGTCGGAGTGCGGGTCGTGGCCGTAAACCGGCCCGGCGGGCGGGGTGTTGGTGAGCGGCGGGGTGGGCGTGCCGCTGTCCCACACCGTCATCGCGGAGCCCCGGTACGGCAGCCGGTCGGGTGCGACGGTCCTGATACCCCAGTACGGGACGGCGTCCGGGCTGCGGCCCGGTGCGAGCGCGGGGGTGACCAGCCTGGCGCCGATGGTGCGCGCCTCCACGTCGGCCGCCGCGTTCGCGACCTGGTGGTCGCCGTACGCGATGTGCATCAGTACCTGATGGCGGTCGGTGAGGTGGTTCGCGTACGCGTCGGTCTCGCCGCGGTCCCACACCATCTGGAACAGCTGGAGGACGATCTGCTGGCGCAGCTTGTCCGGGTAGGAGAGGTCCAGGACCTGCTGGAACGGTGCGAAGTCGACGCTGCGGTTGAGGAGCAGGCCGTAGTTCATGCCGGTGACGCCGAGGACCCCGCGCCGGATGTCGGGCGAGGCGGCCACCAGGGCGCCGCCGAGGATTCCGCCCTGGCTGTTCCCGTCGTAACCGATGCCGTGCCGGATGTCGACGAGCGGGCGGCCGTTCGCGTCGCGGAAGGCCGCGTCGGTGGTGAGTCCGTCGGGGTGGATCAGGGCGCGGGCGAGGAAGAGGGCGTTCAGCATGCCCTGTTCGCTGCGTTCGGGCACGGCGGGGAAGAGGTTCGGGTCGGCGAGCGCGCCGAGCACCACGGGTATGTCCTCCTCGGCCATCCCGATCCAGTCCGTCGCGCAGAACGTGAAGTCGTGCTCCGCCGCCATCGCCTTGACGTTGCCCGCGCCGACCTCGGAACGGCGGCCGAGGAGGCCGTGCCCGTAGAGGGCGGGGTGCGAGGGGGCGCGGAAGGCGGAGCGTGGTATCTCGCAGCGGAACGTGGCGAGTTGGGTGCTCCCCGGGAACCGGCGGGGCAGACCGTCACGGCCGCGGTGCAGTACGGAGCCGGGCGGGCCGCCGGGCTGGTTCAGATAGCCGGGCACGCTGATCCGGCCGGTCACCTCCCGGGCGATCCGGGGGTCCTGATCGGCCGTGAAGTCGGTGACACCGGTGACGGCGAACGAGGGCGAACGGCCGCCCAGCCGGCGGAACGCGTCGTCGCGGATGGTGAAGAGGTCGCCGGTGAGGCCGCGGGTGCTCGCGACGGTGAAGTCCCAGGCGAGGTAGAGCTCTTCGGACCGCACTCCGGCCCTGTGCAGCGCCCTCAGGGCCGGGCGCAGCCGGTGCTGCCGGGTGCGCAGCGGGTGCCCGGCGGGCAGCGGCTTCCCGGCGACGGCGGCGAACGGCGCGGCGGCCGGGATCGTGTGCCCCGACCCGTCCTTGAGGTGCCGCAGCGCGACGGCGTAGTGGTGACCGTCGCGGAAGTTGCGCGCGGGGTGGATCAGCAGCGCCCGGCGCGCGGGATCGGTGGCGTTGGAGTCCGGTTCCGCCCAGTACGGCCACCGCTCGCCGGTCCGGGTGTCCAGCAGCACGACGGGCGCGTCCGGGGCGAGGGAGCGGCCGATGTCGGTGAGCGGGGCGGCGCCGGTCGCCGCCGGGTCGAGGCCGGGGACGTGCGCGATCAGCGTCGAGCCGGGGGAGAAGCCGTCGGACCGGTTCCAGGCCGTCGGGTCGACGGGCCGGCCGGCCGTGGCGCGCGGCAGCGTGGTGGTGCCGAAGGACACCCGGCGGCCGGTGTCGGTGGCCGGGTCGGGCCGGGTGAACCAGTCGTTCGGGAACGGCAGCAGGCACTCCACGGGGGCCAGCGGGTCGCAGCCGGGCCCGGACTGCCCGGCGGCCCGTGCCGCCGGGGCGTCCGGGACGAGCAGGGCGGCGGCGCCGAGTGCCGCCGCCAGCAGCCCGCGCAGCAGGCGATGCCGCAACTTCGGTCAGCTCCCCTGGAGGTGCGCGCCGATGATGGCGGCGTAGTTCGCCTCACCGTTCCGGTTGGGGTGCAGCGGGGCGGCGGCCGCGGTCGGCACGTAGCCCTCGACCCACTTGTCCGACGGGGCCTGGCAGGAGTCGTGGCCCTTGCTGGGCGTGGCGAGATCGATGTACTCGGCCCCGTGCGAGGCGCTCTGCTCGGCGATCACCGCGTTCATCCGGTCGACGCTGCCCTGGAGGAAGTCGGCGTCCACCGGGAGGACCGGCTGCAGCGGCCAGCAGCCGCCGGGCTTGATGTACAGGCCGTACCCCGTGACGATCACCCGGGCGTGCGGCGAACGCTGGTGGATCGAATCCAGTACGACGCCCAGCTTCGGCGCGAACTCCGCGATGCGCTGCCCCACCTGGTCGACGCCGCCCTCGTTGTATTTCTCCTTGCACGGGGTGGCGTTCGGGTCGAGGGTGGTGCACTTCTGTGCGATGCCGACCAGACCGGCGTCGTTGCCGCCGATGGTCAGCGTCACCAGGTCGGTGTCCGGGCGCAGGGCGTCGAACTGGGGCGGCGCCGAGCCCATCGGGATGTCGAGCAGCGACAGCGACTGCTTCTCGGTCATGTGCTTGGAGGCGGCGCCGCTGCAGGTGACGTCGCGCAGCGACGCACCGAGGCGCTCGGCGAGTTCGTGGGGGTAGTTGTGCGTGGAACGGCCGCAGGCCACCGGCCCCGTGATGTCCGGGATGAGCGGTCCCGAGGCCATGGAGTCGCCGAGCGCGACGTAGGACGTGGCGCCTTCCTCACCGGCGGCGGATGCCGGGACAGCGCCCGTCCCCACGGCCAGACCGGCAAGGGCGAGTGCGCCCACGATTGTCCTGACGGAACGACAGAAATGCTTGTTCTGCGGCATGTTCACGGATTCCTCCGACGGTGGGGGGCGGAACGTGGCATGGCGTGTGACGCCGGTCATCATGCAGACTCAAGTGCCGTCGTTTAACTGGTGGGTAACGCAGACTTCTGCGGGGGAACTTGTGACGCGTGACAATCGGCCGCTCGTCATCACGGGGGAGCACGGTGCCCCGGAAAAACCGGAGGGCCGGCCGCTGTCCATCGCCGGACGTCCGGTGGCCGCGCATCTGCGTGCCCGCGTCCCGGCCCTGACAGGCCGTGTCGTCGCCCGGCTCCTGGCCGATCTGCCGGTCTACGCCGATCTGCCGCACGAGGAGATCTCCGGCGACATCGTCGACATCGTCCAGCACAATCTGCGGCTCTTCGCCGATGTCGTCGAGCACCGCCGCCCCGCCACGGACGCCGAACTCGCCCAGCAGCGGGACTCGGCGGCCCAGCGCGCCGAGGAGGGCGTGCCGCTGGACGCGATCCTCACCGCCTACCAGGTCGGCACGGCGATGTGCTGGCAGGAGACCGTGAAGGGGGCGCTCCCCGGTGATCTCGCCACCGTCCTGGAGATCATGGACCGGATCATGGTCCTTCAGCAGCAGCTGACCTCCGCCGTCAGCAGCGCGTACCTGGAGGCCCGGCAGATCCTCGACAGCCAGGAACACGGCGGTCGGCACGCCCTGATGGCCGCCCTGCTGACCGGTGAACCCCTGGACCGCTTCACCCACCGCACCGGACTGCGCCCGGCCCCCCGTTACCTCACGATGACGTTCGCGCTGGCCCCGCACCCCGACGAGCTGAGCCAGTCACCGGGGCCGGGCGCGGGCGTCGCGGCCCGTCGCAAGATCCGCCGCGTCCGCACGGCCCTGGACCACTTCGCCGGTACGCCGGCGCTCACCGCCCTCGACACCTCCGGCGGCACGGTGCTGCTGCCCGTCACCGAGCCGCCGCCGTGGTACGGGCCGGGCGGTCTGTGCGCACTGATCGGCGAGGCGACGCGCGCTGCCGGTGTCCCCATCACCGCCGCCGCGGAGACCGCCGAACCGGAGGCGGTGCCGGCCGCCGTGGCCCGTAACACCGAGATCGTCGATCTGATCGCCCGTACGGGCCGGCCTCCCGGCCTGTACCGGCTGGCCGACGTCCTGCTGGAGTACCAGCTCAGCCGGCCCAGCGAGGCCCTGCACGGGCTCGCGCGGCTGCTGCGGCCCCTGGAGGCGAAGCCGGAGCTGCTGCGCACCCTGGAGACGTATCTCGAACTGGGCCTGGACCGGCGGGCCACCGCGGCCGCGCTGCACATCCACCCCAACACCGTCGACTACCGCATCCGCCGCATCGACCGGCTGACCGGCCTCTCCCCGGCCCGCCCGGCCGACCTCCAGCACATCAGCGCGGCCCTGGTCGCCCGTCGCTCGGTGTGAGCGGTGTGAGCGGTGTGGACGGTTTCCGGTGGCGGGAGGATTCCGCGGCCGGAACCACCGTCAACGGCCGTTCGTTCGTTCGTACATGAGCGGACAACTGGTGCGTGAGGGTTATTCAGGGACGGGCCCCGGGGTGATCACACCGGACGGCTGCGCGGTCGAGCTGTACAGACGCCTGTCCGTCGGCGACGAACCGGAAGTGATCGCGGCGGCCGTGCCCGCCGGGGCAAGCATTCTGGAACTGGGCTGCGGCGCGGGCCGGGTGACCCATCCGCTGATAGGGCGCGGCTTCGAGGTCACCGCCGTGGACGAGTCTGCGCAGATGCTGGAGCACATCCGGGGTGCCCGCACGGTGCGGAGCCCCATCGAGTCGCTGGACCTCGGCGAGGAGAGGTTCGACGTGGTGATGCTGGCGTCGTTCCTGGTGCACACGGGCGATGACCGGGTGCGTGACGGGATGCTGCGGACCTGCCGCAAGCACGTCAAGGACGGCGGCGTCGTGCTCATCCAGCGAGAGGGCGCCGACTACCACAGCAACCTGCCGCGGGAAAGGGTCGATCCCGGCGGATACACCGTACGCATCGTCTCGGCGGAGCCCATGGGGGACGGGGTGGACTCGGTGCAGGCCGAGTACATATTCGACGACGCGCGATGGACCCAGTCGTTCCGGTCGCGGGAGCTGTCGAAGGAACAGTTCGAGGGGCATCTGGAGGCGGCGGGCCTGACCGTCGACCGATATCTCACGGACGACGGAATCTGGGTGCGCGCCGTGCCCGAGTAGCCTCGGGGCGAAGGAGATCCGCGGTCCGGGAAGCGATGAGTTCCGGACCGCGGACGGGTCTACCTCTTCGTAGGCAACACGCCGCTTCGTAGGCGACACGCTGCTTCACAAGCGACACGCCGCGAAGACTTTCCCGAGGAGATCCGGATGTCCGAGTCCACGCCTGCCAGGAACACCCCCGCCGCCGCCCGTTCGGGCACCCGGGCCGAGGGGCGCGGCCGCGGTGCCGTCGCACTCACCGTCGCACGGGTCGTGCTCGCGCTGTTCCTCGGGTTCAGCGCGTTCGCGAAGCTGATCGCCCATGAAACGGCGGTCGAGAGCTTCGACCGGATGGGCTGGAACCAGTTCGCGATGTACACCATCGGAGGGCTGGAGATGGCGGGCGCGATCGCCCTGCTGATCCCGGTCCTGGCCGGAGTGGCGGCGATCGCGCTCTGCGGACTGATGGCCGGTGCCGCCATCGTCCAGCTGACACTGCTGGACCGGGTGAACGCGATCATGCCGGCGCTGCTCATCGTGCTGCTCGTCCTGATCGCCCGGGAGCGACGGGACCGGACGGCCGCTCTGGTCGCGCTCGTACGCAGACGCGCGTAGCGGGCGGGGGAGTGTGCCCGCTCGGTGCCGTCGCCGACCAGTGGCCCGTGCCGGACGCGGCCGGTCAGTGAACCGTGCTGTAGCTGCGCCACGGCAGGGCGTTGAGCCCGTTGACATCGCTGAGCGACTTCCCGAGGTACGTCGTGCCCGGACCGGTGCAGTTGCGCGTGCGGTACAGGATGATGTCGATCAGGGTGCCGTTGTTCACCGCCTTGGCGCCCGAGGGGGCGAGCCGGTGGCAGCCCTTCACGGGCGGGCTGTTCACCGTGATCACGACGTCCCGCTCCGTCGTGTAGGTGACCGGTCCGACCGCGGTCCGGCCGAGGCCGGAACAGCCTGCGACGGTGAGGGTCAGGAGCGCGATCCCGGCTGCGATGCCGAGACGGCGGCGTCGGTGAGCGATCACGGGCATGGGCGGTTCCTCGTCTGTCTCGTCCGGCTCGTTTGCAGCGGCACTGGCGCTGCGGATGCCAAGGAGTAGGTACGGATGCCACGGAGTACGTACGGAGTACGTGCTGACGCTGGTCACCACGCACGGAGTACGTGCTGACGCTGGTCACCCTGCCCGCTCCCCAGTGCCCCGGCATCCGGTGCGCGGCTGGGCGGGGGACGGCCGTGACGGCGAGGACCCGGTCCGTGTTCATATTGATTGATACTGGGCATACCGTGGTAATAGCGACTGATTCACGTGATTCAGTCACTTTCGGCAATTTCCGGCTTTCAGGGGGCCGTCATGGTCCAGGAGCTCGTGATCGCGATAGTGGCGGCGGCCTCGGCGGGCGCGCTGTACACGGCGGCGGCGGCCAAGGTCGTCAAGCAGTACGAGCGGGGCGTCGTGCTGAGGCTCGGCCGGCTCCGCGACGACGTACGAGGACCCGGTTTCACCATGGTGCTCCCCGGCATCGAGCGGCTGCGCAAGGTCAATATGCAGATCGTGACGATGCCGGTGCCCGCGCAGGACGGGATCACCCGGGACAACGTGACGGTGCGGGTGGACGCGGTCATCTACTTCAAGGTGGTCGACGCGGCGAGTGCCGTGGTCCAGGTCGAGGACTACCGGTTCGCGGTGTCGCAGATGGCGCAGACCTCACTGCGGTCGATCATCGGCAAGAGCGATCTGGACGATCTGCTGTCCAACCGCGAGAAGCTGAATCAGGGCCTTGAGCTGATGATCGACAGCCCCGCCGTCGGATGGGGCGTGCAGATCGACCGGGTGGAGATCAAGGATGTCTCGCTGCCGGAGACGATGAAGCGTTCCATGGCCCGCCAGGCCGAGGCCGACCGTGAGCGGCGTGCCCGGGTCATCAACGCGGACGCCGAGCTTCAGGCGTCGAAGAAGCTCGCCGAGGCGGCGAGGGAGATGTCCGCCCAGCCGGCCGCGCTCCAGCTGCGCCTGTTGCAGACGGTGGTGGCGGTCGCGGCGGAGAAGAACTCCACGCTGGTGCTGCCGTTCCCGGTGGAGCTGCTTCGCTTCCTGGAGCGGGCGCAGCAGCCCGCGCCCCAGCAGGTGGCGGCGGCGCAGACCGCCCAGCCGGCCGTGGATCGATGACAGACTCGATTGCCCCAGGTAACGCCCTCATCCCTCGCCCGTCCGGCCGATTAGAGCCCCCCACCGGCCCCTTC
>NZ_JBEXPH010000297.1:0-7451 GCF_040611955.1 Streptomyces sp. NPDC006510
CAGCGGTACTCAGACCCCTGAGCAGGGCGCGGCAATCGCCGTCAGGCTGGCGGCTCTGCCCGACGACGGCCCCACCGGTCAGCTGTTCGATGACAGGGGAGTCGTGCCCTGGTGATGTTCTGATGTGTTCCCGCTCGACTGGGTTGTTGCCGCTCACCACGCCTCGCCAGCGTCGTGTGAGCAGCCGTTTGTCACGGCCTGAGCTTGTTCTTGCGCCTCCCAGCTCGAACAACGGCCCGTACTTACTGATTTCGGCGTTTCGGGGTCTGGATTTGTGTCGGGAGGGGTGGCGCGGTCCGTCCGGGCTGGTACGCCGGAGGCATGCGGTATCCGGACGGGGGCGGGTTGACCGCCGAGCAGCGCAGGCGCCGGGAAGAGGTACGGATGCGGGCCGTTGACCTCTTCGATGAGGGCGTGGAAGTCCCGTGCATCGCCCGGGAGTTACGGGTGAGTGAGAAGTCGGTCTACCAGTGGCGCCGTACCTGGAGGACGGGCGGACGCGAGGCGCTGCGTTCCAGAGGCCCCTGCGGCTACGACTGTCGGCTCGGCCCCCACCTGCAGACCGAGCTCGCGATGTGGCTTGATGAGGGGCCGGCCGCGCACGGCTGGGCGGACGACCAGGTGTGGACCGCCGCGCGGGTACGCACGCTGATCGGGCGGAAGTTCCACCTCTCCTACAGCGTCTCCGGAGTCACTCGGCTGCTGCACCGCATGGGCTGCAGCGTGCAGATGCCCGCCCGGCCCGCCGCCGAACGCGACGAGGACGCGATCACCGCATGGCGGGAGGCGACCTGGCAGGAGGTAAAATCCTCCGGGCGGCGACCGGCGCGTTCATCTGCTTCGAGGACGAAGCGGGCGTGACCAGTCGGCCGCCCAAGGGCCGTACCTGGGGCCGGCGCGGCATCACCCCGAGGGTCAAGGTGTCCGGCCGTGGCCGGGGACGTCTCTCGGTGGCCGGTCTGCTGTGCTTCCGGCCGGGCCTGCCCGCCCGTCTGTGCCACCGGCTGCGTCGGCATACCGGCCGCACGGGCGAGCGTCGCTCGCTGGGCGAGGCGGACTGCATACGCCTGTTGGATGGCGCCCACCAACTGCTCAAGGCCCCGCTGATCGTGGTGTGGGACCGGCTGAGCACCCACATCTCCAAGACGATGAAGGCACTCGTTGCCGAGCGGGACTGGCTGACGGTGGTCCTGCTGCCCGGGTATGCGCCCGACCTCAACCCGGTCGAGGGCCTGTGGGCGCACATCAAGCGGAGCCTGGCCAACCTGGCCGCCCGCACCCTCAGCGAGCTGGAGACTCTGCTCCGCAGGCGGCTCAAAGCGCTGCAGTACCAGCACGGCATCCTCAGCGGATTCCTCGCCGGGACGGGCCTCGCTCTCGACAGACCGGACAGACCCTAATACGCCGAAGTCAGTAACGGCTGCCAACTGAGCTCTGAGCTCCTGAAGCTGAGGCGGCTTCGCGTGCGGCTCTGCGGAGTCGTGCGGACCGTATGGGGCATCAGCGGTACTGATCTCGGGTGGTGCTGGCCATGACGCTCAAAAGCAAGGGAGGAGTGGCTGGTTCCGGTGGCCGGTGCCGCCGCCCGGCCCTGGGGGGCCGTTCGGCTCCGGTACCTCCGTACCCCGTCCCGTAAAGCTCCGCATATCTCAGCTCCCTTTCTCGGGCCGAGGTAGGACAGCAGGGAGGGGCTGTGCCATCGAGGAGGGGGACGTGCGGTGTTCTGGGCGTGCTTCAGCTGTCAGGCAAGGTGTTGATTGCTGGAGGAAAGCATCACATAACCCCTGATAGACCTGCATAAGGTAGAATCCCAACTACCGTTTCAGGCAACGGAGTTTGACAGAAAGGGTGTGAAGTGCCGGAGAGGACCATCGACTTCGGGAAGTTCGGCGCCTGGGGCATCAAGGGAAGCGACGCCGTCATCCGGCAACTCGACGCCCTCGCGGGTGGCATCGTCACTCCGGTCACCGTGAAGCGCGGCCTGATGGCCCGCCTGCACTACCTGACGAAGACCGACCACAGCCTCGCCGCGGCCAAGGACGCTGGCCTGACGGTGACCGACCGGACACTGCGGGCCTGGCTGGAGGGCACGCGCCGGCCGTCGAAGGCCAACTTGGAACGCATCGACGCCGCCTACCGGACCGTGCGCCGTCGCAATGTGGCCCGGCATCTCCTGGTCCGTCTCAACCGCGACGGACGCGGGACCAGGGTGGAGGTCCACCCGCTGAACCAGTCGCAGGTGGCCAGGCCTCTGCAAAGGGTGGTGGAGTACCGCACGATGAACGTCCGCCGATGGGACCGCATTGTCGAGGCCTGGGCCGCGGGCGACCTCCAGGGCCTTGATGACGAGTGGACCACCGACGTCCTGCCCGACCTCGGTTCCCGGTGGGGCCAGTACGAGTACGTCACCAACATAGGCTTCGCCGCGTAATGGACCCAGACCGCTCTGGTGCCTTCAGGGGCGGTGGGCGTCGGCTGGCGGTTGGTCGGTGGTCTCGTCTGGAAAGTGAGTTGGCCCTGCGGAACGTGCGAAGTGGCCGCAGGGCCGTCCCGGGAGCACCGTCCTGTCAGGGCACTCATGTCCGACCGTACGAGCAGCAGTGGTTCACCGCCCGGCGAGCTGATGCACACGTGTTCATCCCGGCCGCAGGCGCAGCCACCTGGTCGGTGTGTGGGACATCGACGGTGCGGTGAACGGGTGCGAGGTCGAGGAGTACGAGATCACCGCCGAGACCGCCGACGAGCGCCTGGACGAGATCGAGCAGCAGATCCTGGACGAGCGCACCGCCGGCGCCGGCGTCGGACGGCGAGGGACCCGAGTCGGAGTGGGTTCTGATTTCCAGGTGGTCTAGCGGTTCGAAGAACGTTGCGGCGAGGTCGCTGTTCCACCGGTACAGCGCGAGCGCGGCGGTGGTGTGCTATTTCGGGCTCGGTGTCGCATATCGAACAGGGCAGCGGGGAATTGGTCCGGGGTGCGGGTGGATTTGGACCAGGGGAAGGTGTTTTCGGCCTCCGTTCAGGATCCACCCCAGCCTTCTGGTCGGTTGTCTCACCATGGCGCGGTGAAGATCCTTCGAAGCTCCTTGACCAGCGGGCGGACCGTCGCTGTCGCCCTCGTGCTCGCTGCCGTTCTGACCGGCTGCACGCAGTCTCCTCCCGAACACAGTGACCGGCTCTCCAAAGCTGCTGGTCTGGCCCGGGTCACCGTTGTGTGCCCGAAGGATCTCTGGGAGGAGACGAAGCCGACCGGCTACGAGAACAAGGTGAAGGCCAGGACGAGCGCAGTGGTCAGCGGGCCACGCGGGGGGCGTGGGCTGGTCCGGGTCACCATGACCGGCACGAACTTCGTCGCCTACCTCAAGGAGCTCGACGAGAACGCACACCCGTCGAAGTTGGACGGCGAAAGGGACAACACGGCAGCTTCCCGCCGCGTGTACGACGCCGTAGCCCCCGCGATCGACCGCATCAAGGCCGCCACCAGTCCGGACGACCCGGAACCCGAGATCGTCATCGACGACACCATCCCCGAGAAGGCCTGAGTGCCTGGTTCTTACGCTCCGTCGTGCAACTTCCTGCTCAGGATGTCCTGTGCCATCTGTGCGATTACGTCACGCCGCGTCATGTCACCTGGCGTCGGCGCGGCATAACCGACAGGCAACCCGCGCCAGCCAAGGTTGAGCGTTCTCACTGAACCTTGAGCGGGGTGTCCTGACCACCGTCGTTGCGCTGGTCCTGCTGGGCCAGGAGGTACTTCCGCTGTGACTGGATAGCTGGTCGCGGATCTCCTCAGCTGGCACGGGCTGCGACAGCATCACGGGTTGAGGCCAATGGCCCGGCGTGTTCTGCGGTCTTGCCTGGTGGAACGGCGCGCGGCGACCCCCAGGAGTGCGGCATGATCGCGCCCATGCTGATTGAGCACGAGGGTTGTTCGCCGACGATCCACGCCACCGCCTACGTTGCGCCGACGGCGACGCTCAGCGGAGACGTCCGGGTGGGGCCGGGTTGCCGGGTGCTGTTCGGTGCGGTGCTCACCGCTGAGGGCGGCCCGGTGGAGCTGGGCGAGGGCAGCATCGTGATGGAGAACGCTGTCCTGCGCGGCAGCCGCCGCGATCCTCTGCGTCTGGGTCGACAGGTCCTGGTCGGGCCCACCTCCTACCTGACCGGCTGCCAGGTGGAGGACGAGGTGTTCTTGGCCACCGGCAGCCGCGTGTTCAACGGGGCCAGGATCGGAACACGCTCTGAGGTTCGCATCAACGGCCTGGTGCACTTGCGCACTGTGCTTCCCGCCGACTCCGTGGTGCCCATCGGCTGGGTAGCTGTAGGCGATCCCCTTCGCATCCTTCCGGCTGAGGACCACGAGGGCATCTGGGCAGCTCAGAAGGAACTGGACTTCCCCGGCTACGTCTTCGGCCTGGACCGCCCGGCCAGAGGCGAAAGCCTGATGCCGGGGATCTCAGAACGATTCGGCCGCGCGCTGGGCCGCCACAACAACGACCGTCAGATCTAACGCCACTGGTTGCAGGCTGAACTACCTGAGTCACCCGAGCATGCGTGACCTCCGGTCGGCGGGACCGGTTGAGGATCAGACGGTGGCGGGCATCCAGGGTCTGTCGCCCATGGCCCGCTCCAGGACGTCGAGCATGTTCTGGCCGTGCCGGTCGGCGGTGGCCAGGTAGGTGCGGATGGCCGCGAAGTCCTGGGCCCCGAGCAGGGTCCGCAGGCTTCCGGACACCTTGATCCGCAGCTTCGCCATCCTGATCGTCTGCTCGGCCGGGTTGTTGTCGAAGGGCAGCCGCAGGTCGTGGACCCAGCGCAGGTAGTCGTCCCAGCGGCTGTGCAGCCGCTTGAACAGCGCGTTGTGTTTGCACCCGGTCTTCGAGGAGCGTGCGGTGGTGGCCTTGATCCCGTCGCGGACCGCCGTCCGCAGTGCCTTCAGCTCCCCGGCCTTGAGCTTGTCCGCGATCGCCTCGGCGACCGTGGTGCGGGCCGCGTCGGCGGCCTTCTTCAGTGCCAGCAGCGCGTCGATGGCCCGGTAGGCCGCGCAGCGGGCCTGCTCGGACCCGCATTCGGTGACCGCGACCAGTTCGCGCAGGGCATGCGCTGAACACAGAGCGTGGGTGGCCTGGGTGTAGGTGTCGTACGGAGCCCAGGCGTCATGCATGGCCACCCCGCGGAACGCGGGCAGGATCCCGACGGCATCGGTCGCCTGGGTCCCGCGCCGCCGGTGCACGCTCAGGTGCACGAACATCCCGGTGGAGGCGGAGTGCAGCCAGTGCAGCCGGGCGGCCGTGCGGAACCCGGTCTCGTCGAAGAACGCCAGCGGCGCCCGCGCTACCTGCCCGGCGACCACGCGGCCGAACGTGTCCAGGGTCCTGGCGCACCGGCTCACCCAGCCCGCCACGGCGCCCCGCCGCGACCGGGGCGCCGAACAGATCGGCCAGCGCGCGGGCGGTGCGGTCCTTGGACAGGAACTGCCCGTGCATCAGGTACACCCCGACCGCGGCCAGCCGTGGCCCGTACTGCACCGGGGCGGCGACCTGGGCCGGAGCCGCGGCCCGGGCCTTGTTCCCGCAGGCGCACCGGACCGAGAGCAGTTGGTGCTCGGTGACCTGGAGCCGTATCTGTTCGGGCAGGTCGAAGACCTGGCGACGCTCCACCCCAACCACAGGCGCGTCCGAGAGGTCGGTCCCGCAGCCGGTGCACGGGCCGGGCCGGTGGGTGAAGGTCTCATCCGGAATCTCGACCTGGCGCAACGTGGCACCCGGCTGCCCCTTGGGGCGGCCCGGGCCACGCCCGGACTTCCCGCGCAGCGACTTCGGGGCGGGTTTGGCCAGGCCGTCCGAGGACGGGGGCTTCGAGGAGTTCGTGGAGTTCTGGGCCAGCTGGGCTTCCAGGTCCGCGGTCCGGGCCCGCACCTGGGCCAACCCGCTCCGCAACTCGACGACCAGCGCAGCGAGTTCCTCGTAGCTGGGAAACGGCGCGGCCTGGGACATGAGACCAATGATCACGAAACCGGGCGTCGAGATCAACTCGACTGCCGGTGACCAGCTATCCAGTCACCTTCCGCTTACGTTCTTCGAGCTCGCCCTCAGTCAGGATGTGGCAGCCGCACACGGCGTCAGGGATGAGATCTGGATCCGGGTTTTCGCACCACGGGTCAAGGCAGTAGTGCACGTCAGGTGGCGGAATGAAGACCATGCATCCAAGACTCAGCCGCTCCCGCCCGACGGCAGCGGCACGCCGTAGCTCCGCTCAAGGTTCAGTGAGAACGCTCAACCTTGGCTGCGAGAGGTCACTGATCGCGCCCGTTTCGTAGGGTTTCGGCGCGCGGCCGTGACCAGTTCCCCGGCCCTGGTGCGCCCGGCCACGGACAGCGATCCACGGTCGTCCACGCCACGGCACAGGATGGAGCCGTCCACCCCCAGATCCCCGTGCACCACCATGTCGACGTGCCCGTGCAGCGACACCTACCGGGCGTACACGTTCCGGGCCGTCAGCGTCGTATCGCCGTCCATCGGACCTTCGCCGACGCTCCAGGCGTGGACTCCGCCGGTCACCTCCACATCCCCGCGCACGACGAGGTCGACGCGTTCGCCGAGGTGGACCGAGTGTGCCTTCAGATCCCCGGTCACCAGCAGAAACTTGTGCGGTCCATCCGGATCCTCCCCCTCCCACCAGTCGAGGGCACCGTCGATGACCAGGTCGCCGTCCTCGACGATGTTGTCCGCGCACTTCCCGTCCCCATCCGGGGCGACCAGGTCGCCCCGGATGTGCAGGCCGGTGTCGTACAGACGGACCGTCGGCGCGTGACCGGGGCCCGGGTCGTCCACGTCGGCGGACAGACCGAAGCGTTCCTCCGCCTCGCGCGCGCCGACGGTCTCGTAACCACGAGGCAGTACGACCCGCCTCACCGCGCCGGTGGCACCCCGCACCCGATCTGGTTCCTGCGGTGCGGTGATGTCTCCAAGCCGGTCCATGACCCGTCCCTCTACGCCGTTCGTTCCACAAGGCACCCACAATCACAGAGACCGGGCCACGGAGACATCCGGGAAACTACGCAATCGGCTACGGGAGTTCACCGGCCGGACCGAGGACGGCACGGTGGTTCCAGGAACGCCTGCAACGCTGTGACCAGTCATGTTCCCGCCGGTCTGAGGCAGGCGCCCATCGACGGGCAAACGTCCGGGTGTACATGGTTGTCGGAGGCGGCCTCTAACATCCGGTGGCATGACCACAGTGACCTCACCGGCGGGCTATCGCGTCCTTTCCGTTGCCGAGACGGAGGAGCGTTACGCCGCCTCCTCCGAACTGGCGTATCCGTACCAGGACTTCGCCGGTGAGCAGGAGATACGCCTCTACGAGGGCGGCCTGCACGTCGCGGGGAGCCTGGAGCCGGAGTCCGAGGGCGACCGGGTGCCGTACAACGTGATCGTGGACGGGGATCTGACCGT
>NZ_JBEXPH010000298.1:0-7441 GCF_040611955.1 Streptomyces sp. NPDC006510
ACCCGGCGGCGCGGTGGTTCCTTGGGCGGCACTGCGTCACCTGCCGGGGCTCGTCGAGGGCTGGTCTGCCGGGGTACGCGGCCCGGCGGGCGGGGTCGCGGAGGTGCTGGGCTGGGCTGCGGCACCCGAAGGGCCGGCCGACGCCGACGGAGAGGGCGAGGCCGGGGCGGTGGTCGGGGACGGGGTGCCGGTGGAGGACGCGGTCTCGGGGGGCGCCGCCGGCGTACTGCTCTTCGGCCGCGGCGGTGCCGGGACGGGCTCGGCGGTGGTCTCGGCGGGTACGCCGCGGACCGTGCCGTCCGGGTTCAGGAAGGCGGGGCTGCCGCCGGGCACCATGCCCAGTTCGCGGGCGCGCCGCTCCAGGGCGTCCGGCTTGGAGTAGTTGTCGACGTCGTGCTGGAGGGCCTGCTCCTCGTCGGTGAGCTCGGTGGTCCGTTTCTTCAGCTCGCTCAGCCTGAACGACCCTTCGTTGAGGGCCGAGTTGAGCACCAGGAGCGTGATCAGGCCGCCGCCGAGCAGCACCACGACCAGCAGGACGAAGGGGGTACGGGCCGCGTTGCTGGGCCCGGACGGCATCAGCCGGGCGAGCCGCGCGGCGCGCCCTTTCAACTGCCCGGCCGGTTTGCTCACCGCGCCGCCCCGTGCGTCACCGGTCTCCGGGTTCCCGGACGGCGGACGCTCATCGTTCCTCCTCGCGGATCCGCTGGGCGCCGCGCAGCCGGGCGGGGGCGGCACGCCGGTTCTCGGCGACCTCCTCCTCCGTGGGCAGTTCCGCGCCACGGGTCAGCAGCTTCAGCCGGGGCTGGTAGCGCTCGGGGACGACCGGCAGGCCGGGCGGCGCCGTGGTGGCGGCGCCCGCCGCGAACACCTGCTTGACCAGCCGGTCCTCCAGCGAGTGGTACGAGAGGACGGCGATGCGGCCGCCGACCGCGAGGCTCTGCACGGCAGCCGGAATGGCCCGCTCCAGGACGGTGAGCTCGCCGTTGACCTCGATGCGCAGCGCCTGGAAGGTCCGCTTGGCGGGGTTGCCGCCGGTGCGCTTGGCCGCCTGGGGCAGCGAGTCACGGATCAGCTCGACGAGCCGGGCACTGTTGCTGAACGGCTCCTTCTCGCGCTCGCGCACGATCGCGGAGACGATCCGCTTGGCCTGCTTCTCCTCGCCGTAAGCCCGCAGGATCCGAACCAGTTCCCCCGGCGGGTAGGTGTTGAGCACCTCGGCGGCGCTGATGCCGGTCGTCTGGTCCATGCGCATGTCGAGCGGGGCGTCCTGGGCGTACGCGAATCCGCGGTCGGCCTCGTCCAGTTGCATGGAGGAGACGCCGAGGTCGAACAGGACGCCCTGGACCTTCGGGATGCCGAGCCTGTCGAGCACCTCGGGCAGTTCGTCGTAGACGGCGTGCACCAGCGTGGCCCGGTCACCGTACGGGGCGAGCCGCTCGCCGGAGAGCCGCAGCGCCTCCTTGTCCCGGTCCAGCCCGATCAGCCGTACGGACGGGAAGGCGGCGAGCAGCGCCTCGCTGTGCCCGCCGAGGCCGAGCGTGCAGTCGACGACCACGGGCGCCTGCGGGCCCGGCGCCTCCAGAGCCGGGGCCAACAGGTCCAGGCACCGCTGGAGCATCACCGGGACGTGTCGGGTCTGGCTCATGCGCCCTCTCAGGCTCAGGTCCCGTGTGGCCGCACGTACGGCCTGGTCCCCGCCCGCTCAGAAGGGGAGGTGGGCCGGCGCCGGGGAAGGGGCGTCGGCCGACCGGCGAGCGGGAGAGGGCCGGGCCCGTACGTACGCCGCACACACAGGGGAAATCTACGGAATGTGCAGGGTGTCGGTAACTTCCCGTCACTTTAGTCCACCCTGCCATTCGATCGATTCCCGATCAATCAACCCGGCTGCGCGTCGCCGGGCCCCCTGTTCACCCGCCCGAATGAATGGCCGTGAAGCTTGTGGGTTACCTCACAACAAGCCTCGTTGACGTTCTTTGTCCCTTCCCACAGCACGACGGGAGCAGGAGCGGGAGCTAACGTCATATCCATGTCGACTTCCGCGCACTCCCCCGTCCGGTCTTCCGGGACCGCTGCCGACCAGGCCCGCACCGGGGGCACGGTCACCGACCGCCTTGTCGAGGCGAACGTCCGGTATGCCGCCGAATTCGAAGACCCCGGCATGGACGCCAAGCCGGTGCTGCGCGTCGCCGTGGTCGCCTGCATGGACGCCCGGCTCGACCTGCACGACGCGCTCGGCCTGTCGCTCGGCGACTGCCACACCATCCGTAACGCGGGCGGCGTGGTCACCGATGACGTGATCCGTTCGCTGACCATCAGCCAGCGGGCCCTCGGCACCCGCAGCGTCATACTCATTCATCACACCAACTGCGGCCTGGAATCGATCACCGAGGAATTCCGCCAGGAGCTGGAGGTCGAGGTCGGCCAGCGTCCGGTCTGGGCGGTCGAGGCGTACAAGGACGCCGATCAGGACGTACGGCAGTCGATGCAGCGGGTGCGCACCTCGCCGTTCCTGCTGCACACCGACGACGTCCGCGGCTTCGTCTTCGATGTGACCAGCGGCCTGCTGCGGGAGATCCTCCCCGCCTCCTGACCTCCCGGGCACCACCCACCGGAAACCAAAAATCCCACCGAAACCGGCATATCGCCCCCACTTATCCACAGGCGAGTGACACGAAGCGGTAACGGCAACAAGAATGCGCGTGTGACATCCCGCCGGACGTTTCCGAAGGGGTATCCGTGTTTCGGGGTGGGCCGGACCGCTGCGTGCGCGTCGGCCCGTGGATTGGGGTATCCCCCTGCTCCTGGTGAGCGTGGGGCAGGGCCGAGGAGGGCCGGGTGACGACCTATGACGATCGAGCGAGCCTCACAGATCTGACCACGACCGCGGAGCGGGTGCGCAGGTCGGTGGAGAGTGTGATCGAGGGCAAGCCTGAGGTCGTACGGCTTTCGCTGACCGTACTGCTGGCGGAGGGGCATCTCCTCATCGAGGACGTCCCCGGGGTCGGCAAGACGATGCTGGCCAAGGCGCTGGCACGGTCCATCGACTGCTCGGTGCGGCGCATTCAGTTCACTCCGGATCTGCTGCCTTCGGACATCACCGGTGTGTCCATCTTCGACCAGCAGCGGCGCGACTTCGAATTCAAACCGGGCGCGATCTTCGCCCAGATCGTGATCGGCGACGAGATCAACCGTGCCTCGCCGAAGACCCAGTCGGCGCTGCTGGAGTCCATGGAGGAGCGCCAGGTCACGATCGACGGGCACAGCTACGAGCTGCCCGATCCGTTCATGGTGGTGGCCACCCAGAACCCGGTCGAGATGGAGGGCACCTATCCGCTGCCCGAGGCCCAGCGCGACCGGTTCATGGCGCGGGTGTCGATCGGCTATCCGACCGCGGACGCCGAGCTGCGGATGCTCAATGTGCACGGCGGCCTCTCGCCGCTCGACGACCTCCAGCCGGTGGCGCACGCACACGACATCGTGAAGCTGATCGACGCGGTGCGGACGGTCCATGTGGCCGACGCCGTGCGGCGGTACGCGGTGGAGCTCGTCGGGGCCACCCGCAGCCATCCCGATCTCCGGCTCGGCGCCTCGCCGCGGGCCACCCTGCATCTGCTGCGCGCGGCGAAGGCCTCCGCGGCGCTGAGCGGCCGGGACTACTGCCTGCCGGACGATGTGCAGGCGCTGGCGGTCGCGGTGCTCGCGCACCGGCTGCTGCCGACGGCACAGGCCCAGCTGAACCGTCGTACCGCCGAGCAGGTCGTGCTGGAGATCCTCCAGCAGACACCGGTTCCGACCGCTGGCGGCGCCACCCAGGTGCAGCATCAGCCGGGCCGTGCGGCGTACGGCCGGCAGCAGCCCGGCGCACGGCGGGTGTGATGACCGCCGGGGGGCCGCCCGCGATGGACGACGGCGACGAGAAGGGTGGTCTGCGGACCGCCCTGAGCGGGCTGACCACGCGTGGGCGGTCCTTTCTGGCGGCCGGTATCGCCGCGGCGATCTGCGCCTATGTGCTCGGGCAGGCGGATCTGCTGCGGGTCGGGCTGCTGCTCGCCGCGCTGCCGCTGGTCTGTGTGGTGGTGCTCGTCCGCACCCGCTACCGGGTCGCGGGCACCCGGCGGCTCTCGCCGTCCCGGGTCCCGGCGGGCGCGGAGGCGCGGGTCCACCTGCGGATGGAGAACGTGTCGCGGATGCCCACCGGACTGCTGATGCTCCAGGACCGGGTGCCTTATGTGCTCGGGCCGCGGCCCCGGTTCGTGCTGGACCGGGTGGAGGCGGGCGGCCGTCGCGAGGTGTCCTACCGGGTGCGCTCGGATCTGCGCGGGCGCTATCCGCTCGGGCCGTTGCAACTGCGGCTGAGCGATCCGTTCGGGATGTGCGAGCTGACCCGTTCGTTCAGCGCGTACGACACCCTCGTCGTCATTCCGCGGACCGAGCCGCTGCCGCCGGTGCGGCTGGCCGGCGAGGCCTCGGGGTACGGCGAGGGACGGCAGCGTTCGCTGGCGCTGGCCGGTGACGACGACGTGATTCCGCGCGGCTACCGGCACGGCGACGATCTGCGCCGGGTCCACTGGCGCTCGACCGCGCGCTACGGCGAGCTGATGGTGCGCCGCGAGGAGCAGCCGCAGCGGGCCAGGTGCACGGTCCTGCTGGACACCCGGCGGATCGCCTACCAGGGGACGGGGCCCGACTCCGCCTTCGAGTGGGCGGTGTCCGGGGCCGCGTCCGCGCTGATGCACATGCTGGAGCGCGGTTTCGCCGTCCGGCTGCTGACCGACGACGGGAAGGCGGTTCCGGGCGAGGGCGCGGGCGGTTTCGCCGGGTCGACACAGGAGTCCGCCGACTCGGCGGGGCTGATGATGGACACCCTGGCGATGGTCGACCACTCCGACGGCAGCGGGCTGTCGCGCGCGTACGACGTGATGCGCGGCGGCAACGAAGGGCTGCTGATCGCGTTCTTCGGTGATCTGGACGAGGAGCAGGCGGCGGTGGCGGCGCGGATGCGGCAGCGCAGCGGCGGCGCCGTCGCGTTCGTACTGGACAGCACGGCCTGGGTGCAGGGCGACGTCCCGCCCGCGAGGGCGGAAGAGGCGTCCGAGCGGCGGCTGCGGCTGCTGCGGGAATCGGGCTGGACGGCGGTGCCGGTGGCGCCCGGGACCTCTCTGGCCCGGTACTGGCAGCAGGCGGGGCACCAGGGCGTGGCGGCGCAGTCCGCCGCGGCGGGCGGCACGACGGGTTTCTCCGGGGGATGGTCATGAGCAGTCGTGGTCGGCTGGCGCTGTGCGCCTTTGCGGCGACGCTGATGGCGGCGGCCTCGATGCTGCCGCTGGTGGAGCCGGCCGGGTGGATCCTGCAGGCCGCGTTCCTGCTGGCGGTCCAGAGCGGGATGGGTGCGCTCGTCCGCCGGGCGCCCGTGCCCCGGGTGCTGGTCATCGCGGTGCAGGCGCTGTTCACCCTGGTCCTGCTGACGGTGGTGTTCGCCAGGGAGCAGGCGTTGGCCGGTGTGCTGCCCGGCCCGGAGGCCGTCCAGCGGCTCGCGCATCTGCTGGCCTCGGGTGCCGAGGACGTCGGGAGGTATGCCACTCCGGCTCCCGTGACGGACGGCATCCGGCTGATGCTGATCGGCGGTGTGCTGCTGATCGGCCTGGCCGTGGATGCCCTCGCCGTGACGTTCCGCAGCGCGGCCCCGGCCGGTCTGCCGCTCCTCGCGCTGTACTCGGTGGCCGCGGGGCTGTCCGAGGGCGGAGCGGACTGGCTGTGGTTCCTGCTGGCGGCCGGTGGCTATCTGCTGCTCCTGCTGGCCGAGGGCCGGGACCGGCTCTCCCAGTGGGGGCGGGTCTTCAGCGGCGCGGCCAGCAGGTCTCCGGGTGGGCCGGCGGTCGGTGCGGCGATTTCGAGCGGCCGGCCGACGGCCCCGGTCCGTACCGGTCGCCGCATCGGTGCGCTGGCGCTGGGCGTCGCGCTGGTCGTCCCGGCGGCACTGCCGGCTCTCGAAGGCGGAATGCTGTTCGGGGCGGGCGGCGGCGGGAACGGCAAGGGTGGCGGCGGCACCATCTCCGCGGTGAACCCGCTGGTCTCGCTCCAGGACAATCTGAACCAGCCGGAGAATCAGCAGGTGATGTCCTACCGCACCAATTCCGGCACCCCGCAGGACTTCTATCTGCGGATTCTGGCCCTGGACCAGTTCAACGGGAGCGAGTGGCGGCCCTCCACGCGCCGTCTGAGGGATGTGCCGAAGCGGCTCCCGGATCCGGAGGGCCTCGGTCCGGACGTGGCGGTCACGGAGGTCAGGACGAACATCTCCGCGTCCCGCTCCTACCAGCAGACCTATCTGCCGCTCCCCTACCCGGCGACCGAGGTCAAGGTCGACGGGCGCTGGCGGTACGAACCGGCGGGGCGGACGCTCGTGGGTGACCGCGGGGAGACGACCCGCGGCGCCCAGTACCAGGTCTCCAGTCTGGTGGTCGAGCCGACCGCCGAGCAGCTCGCCGCGGCGGGCCCCGCACCGGCCGCTCTGCGGCGCGAATACACCCGCGTTCCCGGCTCCCTGCCGAAGGTGGTCGAAGAGACCGCGAACAAGGTGACCAGGGGCGCCGCCAACGATTATGAGCGGGCGGTGAAGCTGCAGAACTATTTCGCCTTCGACGGCGGCTTCACTTACGACACCTCGGTGAACTCGGGCACCGGAAGCGCGGCGATCAGCCGGTTCCTGAAGGACAAGCAGGGCTTCTGCATCCACTTCTCCTTCAGCATGGCTGCGATGGCACGGACGCTGGGCATTCCGGCCCGGGTCGCGGTGGGTTTCACGCCCGGCACCGGGCAGCCGGACGGTTCGGTCTCGGTGGGGCTGCGCGATGCGCATGCCTGGCCCGAGCTGTTCTTCGAGGGCGTCGGGTGGACCCGTTTCGAGCCGACTCCGACACGGGGCAGCACGCCGCAGTACACCCAGCAGGACGTCCCCACCGGCGACACGGAGGTCCCGGCCCTGCCCGAGAAGGGCTCCTCGGCGGCTCCCTCGATCGCGCCGTCCGTCCCGGACAGCTGCCCGGCGCAGTTGCGCAAGCAGGGCGAGTGCGGCAGCTCGGCGGCGCCGGGGGTGACGCCTCCGACGGACTCCGGGACACCCACGAGCACCGTTGTAGGTCTGGTCCTGCTCGCCACAGTGATCCTCGCGCTGCCCCTGCTGCCGCTGCTCTGGAGGCTCCGGGCACGCCGGCACAGGCTGAGTCTCTCCGCCGGGCGTACGTCGGTCCGGGGCCGGGCCGCGGCGCCGCCGACGGGGCGGGGCACCACCGGCACCGACCGATACCACGGCATCGAACCGGACCAAGCACCGGACTCCACGACGGCCGTATCGCCCGCGGCTCCGTGATCACCGCCAAACAGAACGACTACGTACAGGCGGCACGGGCGCTCGGCGCCTCCAACTCACGGATGATGCTGC
>NZ_JBEXPH010000299.1:0-7435 GCF_040611955.1 Streptomyces sp. NPDC006510
GCGTGGGCGTGGCCCTGGCTGCCGTAGCCGATGACCGCGACCTTGCGGCCCTGGATGATGGACAGGTCGGCATCGTCGTCGTAGAACAGCTCGGCGGGCATGGTGCTTCTCCTTGGTTACTGGTACGTGAGGGTGTGCGGACGGGAAAGAAAAAGGCGGTGGTCTGTGGCGGGCGGTGCTAGGCGCTCTGCGCGCCGGCCGTCGCCGCGGTGGCGGCCGGGGTCAGGCGGATCGGCCGGGCCTCGCGCGCGGAGCGGTCCGCCAGGGCCCGGGAGCCGCGGCCGATCGCGATCGCGCCGGACTGGACGAGCTCCTTGATGCCGAAGGTCGCGAGCATCCGGAGCATCGCGTCGAGCTTGTCGCCGGAGCCGGTCGCTTCGAGGGTGACGGCGTCGGGCGAGACGTCGACGGTTCTCGCACGGAACAGCTCGGCGATCTGGACGATCTGGGCCCGGGTGCCGTTGCCGGCGCTCACCTTCACCAGGACCAGCTCGCGCTGGACGGCGGAGTCCGCCTCCAGCTCGACGATCTTGAGGACGTTGACCAGCTTGTTGAGCTGCTTGGTCACCTGCTCCAGGGCCAGTTCGTGGTCGACCCTGACCACGATGGTGATGCGGGAGATGTCGGGGTGTTCGGTGGTACCGACCGCGAGCGAGTCGATGTTGAAGCCGCGGCGCGAGAACAGGGCGGCGACACGGGCGAGGATGCCGGGCGTGTCCTCGACCAGGACGGAGAGCGTGTGCTGGGACATGTCAGAAGGTCCTCTCAGTCGTCCGCGGAGTCGCCGAAGTCGGGGCGTACGTCGCGTGCGGCCATGATGTCGTCGTTGGAGGTACCGGCCGGGACCATCGGCCACACCATCGCGTCCTCGTGGACGATGAAGTCCACCACGACGGGGCGGTCGTTGATCGCGTTGGCCTTGTCGATGATCGCGTCGAGCTCGTAGGGGTTCTCGCAGCGCAGGCCCACACAGCCCATCGCCTCGGAGAGCTGCACGAAGTCCGGGACCCGGGTGCCGTGGTTGGTGGCGGATCCCACTCCGCGTGTCGATCCGGTGGTGGCGTTGGTGGCGCCGTCGTGCAGCACCGTGTTGGAGAACCGCGCTCCGTAGAACAGGTTCTGCCACTGACGGACCATCCCGAGCGCACCGTTGTTGATGATCGCGACCTTGATCGGGATGTTGTTGAGCGCGCAGGTGGTGAGTTCCTGGTTGGTCATCTGGAAGCAGCCGTCGCCGTCGATCGCCCAGACCGTCCGTTCGGGGCGTCCGGCCTTGGCACCCATCGCGGCCGGCACCGCGTATCCCATCGTTCCGGCACCGCCCGAGTTGAACCAGGTGCCCGGCTCCTCGTGCGGGAGGAACTGCGCCGCCCACATCTGGTGCTGGCCCACGCCGGACGCGAACAGCGTTCCTTCCGGCGCGAGTTGGCCGATCCGCTCGATGACCTGCTGCGGGGAGAGCAGCCCCGGGTCGGCGGGCAGTTCGTAGCCGCGCCGGTAGGTGGCCCGCCAGTGGTTCAGGTCCCGCCACCAGGCCGAATATCCCGTTCGGGCGGCCTCGCCGACGCGGCCCTCCGCCCGCTCGCCGCGCACGGCGGCGGCCAGGGCGACGAGGACCTCGCGGGCGTCCCCGACGACGGGCACGTCGGCGAACCGGTTCTTGGAGATCTCCGCCGGGTCGATGTCGGCGTGGACGACCTTGGCGTGCGGGGCGAAGCTGTCCAGCTTGCCGGTGACCCGGTCGTCGAACCGGGCCCCCAGGGCGACGATCAGGTCGGCCTTCTGGAGCGCGGCGACCGCCGCGACGTCCCCGTGCATGCCGGGCATGCCCACGTGCTGCGGGTGGCTGTCGGGGAAGGCGCCCAGCGCCATCAGGGTAGTGACCACGGGTGCCCCGGTCAGTTCGGCCAGGGTGCGCAGTTCGGCCGTGGCCCGCGCCTTGAGCACACCGCCGCCGACGTAGAGGACCGGGCGGCTTGCGGCGCCGATGAGCCGGGCGGCCTCGCGGATCTGTTTGGCGTGCGGCTTGGTGACCGGGCGGTAGCCGGGCAGGTCCGTCGTCGGAGGCCACCGGAAGGTGGTGGCCGCCTGGAGGGCGTCCTTGGTGATGTCGATGAGGACCGGTCCGGGGCGGCCGGTCGAGGCGATACGGAAGGCCTCGGCGACCGTCCGCGGGATGTCGTCGGCGTTCGTGACCAGGAAGTTGTGTTTGGTGATCGGCATGGTGATGCCGACGATGTCCGCCTCCTGGAAGGCGTCCGTGCCGATCGCCCTGGAGGAGACCTGGCCGGTGATCGCGACCAGCGGGACGGAGTCCATGTGCGCGTCCGCGATCGGGGTCACCAGGTTGGTGGCACCGGGTCCCGAGGTCGCCATGCAGACCCCGACCCTGCCGGTGGCCTGCGCGTAGCCGGTGGCCGCGTGTCCGGCGCCCTGCTCGTGGCGGACCAGCACATGACGGACCCGGGTCGAGTCCATCATCGGGTCGTAGGCGGGCAGGATCGATCCGCCGGGAATACCGAACACGGTTTCCGCACCGGCCTCTTCGAGCGAGCGGATGAGGGACTGGGCACCCGTGACGTGCTCGACGCCGGTGTCGGGCTGCCCGGTGGTACGGGGCCGCACTTGCGGGAGGAGGGCCGCGGGGGCCTGCTGCACAGCGTTTGACATCGTCAGTTCCAAAAGTCCGTAGGAGTGTTGGCGAGGACGTATCGGTGATCGGCAGCCGCGGCGGGAGCGGCCGGGTGGTGCGGGCCCGCCGCCGGGTGATCACCGCAACGGTGCACCCGGCGGACTCGGAGCGAGGTCAGGGCGGAGTTCTTGCCGTCTGCAGGGCGTCGCAGGTGTGCCGTACGACGTCGAGGCCGGCGAGCCTCCTGACCAGCGGGCCTTCCACGGTCAGCTCGCCGCGTACCGCCACCGCCGCCGCGTAGCCCCGGTCCACCGGTACGTCGAGCAGGGTCCAGCCGGACGGCGGGTACGGGCCCTCGGGGCGTCCGGAGCCGACGTAGTCGAGCGCGGGGTCGCGGCCGAGACCCGTGCCGAGGCCCTTGAGGTAGGCCTCCTTCCGGGTCCACAGCCGGGCCAGGGCCCGGGGCCGCGCCATGGGGCTCAGTGCGGCCAGTTCGGCCTGCTCGTCCACGTGCAGCATCGCTGCGAGGTCGGCGGTGCCGTCCTCGTCCGGCACCAGTTCCACGTCGACCCCGATGGGGGCCGCCGCGGTACCGACGACGGCGAGATCGCCCCGGTGGGACAGCGAGAAGAACAGCCGGTCGTCGGCGTCGAGCACGGTGGGCCGGCCGTGCGGTCCGCCGCAGCAGGGGCAGGTGTCCCGGCCGAGGTGGACCTCCTCGGGGCGCAGGCTCAGGTACGAGCCGAGCAGCCGGCGGAGGGCGACATGCGCGGCCGTGAACCGGGTCCGGTCGGCGGCGTGCATGAGGGTGGCGGCACGTTGACGCTCGGTCGCGTCGAGTACCTGTTCGTCCAGGATGCCGATGGGGACATCCGAGACCCTCAGGAGCCAGAGGTCGAGTGAGCCAGGGGGTGGCAGCTCACGGACGACCCGCGGCAGGGCTTGTTCCACGGGGTCTCTCCTGTTCGTACGAGAGTGACAGGCGAGTCGGGTCTCACGGCGTCGCCGGCGCGACCGGCAGGTCCCGCCTTCGGCGCAGCGGCCCGATCAGGAGGAGCAGCGGGGTCAGGGCGAGTCCCGCGGTGAGCAGCCACAGGGTGGGCCGCAGGCCGAGGGCGGTGCCGAGGATCCCGCCGAGCAGGGAACCGAAGGGAATGGCGCCGAAGTTCGCGACCGAGACGCTGGCCGAGACGCGGCCGAGCAGCTGGGGCGGACAGTAGCGCTGGCGGAACGCCCCTTGGATCACGTTGGCGAGCACGACACCGAGCGAGAGGACCGCGCTCCCGACCACGAGTGCGGACAGCGTCCAGTCCGTCCCGGTCAGCGGGATGAGCAGGGCGAACGGGGCGCTGGCGATCGTGGCCACCAGCAGTCCGCGGGCCGATCCGAACCGTGCGATCAGGCGTTTCGCGGTGGTGGCCCCGAGGATCCCGCCGATGCTGCTCGATGCGAGGAGCCAGCCGGTGGCGCCTTCGGGCACCTTGAGCTCACGGATGATGAAGACCGGCAGGATCGCCGCCTCGGCCGTCAGCAGCAGGTTGGTGGCGGTGCCGTACAGGGTGAGGACACGCAGGTACGGGTCCTTGAACGTGTACCGCACGCCCTCCTTGATGTCCTGTCGCAGGGGCCGGCGTTCCTCGGGCTGCTCCGGGATCGGTTCCTTGCGGCGGATGCCGAGCAGGCACAGCGCGGAGACCAGGAACGTCGCCGAGTTGACGAGGAGACCGGAGGCGGCGCCGAACGCCTGGGCCAGCAGGCCGCCGCCGCCCAGCCCCGCGACCTGGGCCACCGATTCGCTGCCCTGGAGCTTGGCGTTGGCCTCCTGGAGGTCCTCGGGCTCGACGATGGAGGGCAGGTAGACCTTGTACGAGATCCCGAAGAACACCGCGGCGAACCCGTTGATCAGCGCCACGACCAGCAGTTGGGTCATCGTCAGGACCCCGAGCCAGCCCGCGACCGGAACGCTGGCCAGGAGGACGAGCGGGACCAGGTTGCAGATCAGCATGATCGGCCGACGTCGCATCCGGTCCACCCAGGCACCGGCGGGCAGACCGATCAGCAGCCAGGGCAGCCAGGGGGCGGCCGCCAGCACACTCACCGAGAACGTGCTCGCGTCGAGCGTCACCACCGCCACCAGGGGCATGGCGACCCCGGTGATGTTGATGCCGACGCGGTTGGTCGTCTCGCCGGTCCACAGCAGCCGGAAGTCGCGATGGCCGAGCAGTCCGCCGCGCGGCGGCCGCTCGTGCTCCCTGCCGGGAGCGCGCTCGGTCAGGCGGGCCGACATGTCGTCACCGCCTCGGCCACGGCCTGCGACAGCAGCGCGGCTCCGTCCGACCAGCGGGTGCGCCGGCCGGTCGCCTCGGCCTTCAGCGCGTCGCGCCGGGTGCCGAGAGCGCGTATCCCGTCGGCCGTGGAACCGGGTCCGCCGCCGTGGGCGCACGCCGCGGCCACCCGGTCGGGGGCCAGCCCACCGTCCTCGACGGCGGCGAACCGGGCCGCGTCCACCAGCGACCGGCCGGATTCCAGGGCACCGAGCACGGTCTCACCGACCAGATGGTGCGCGGCCCGGAACGGCGTCCCGTCCAGGACGAGCCGCTCCGCCAGGTACGTGGCCGAGGTGAAGCCGTCCACGGCCCGGTCCGTCATGCGTTCCCGTTCCGGTTCGGTGCCCGCCACCACCAGGCTCAGCAGCGTCACCGCGTCGGTGGTGCTGCTCAGTCCGGGCCGGAGGTGCCGTACGGCCTCGGTGCCGACCGCGATGGCGTTGGTGTAGCCGCCGGTGGTCATCGCCGAGGCCGCACCGACGAAGGCGCCGAGGCTCGCGCTGGACCTGCCCTGGATGTGTTCGAGCAGGAACGGGTTGCGTTTCTGCGGCATCATCGAGCTGGAGCCGACCAGGGTGTCGCCCACCCGCAGCAGCCCGAACTCCTCCGAGGTCCAGGTGCTCAGGTCCCGCCCGGCGCGGGCCAGCGCGACACCGAGGACGGCGGACGCGGACAGCAGGTCCAGTACGAAGTCCCGGGAGGCCACCGCGTCGACCGAGTTGGGGGCGGCGGAGCTGAAGCCGAGCAGTTCGGCGGTGCGCCTGGGGTCGATGGGGACGGACGTCCCGCCGATCGCGCCGGCGCCCAGCGGGTTGACGTCGAGCTGGCGTCCGGCGTCCAGCAGCGCCTCGTACGCGCGCAGTACCGCGCCCGCGACACCGGCGAGGTAGTGGCCGTAGCTGATCGGTACGGCCGGCTGGCCGTGGGTGTAGGCGGGCATGACCACGTCCCGGTACTCCTCGGCCTTCGCCAGGAGCACCCCCGCCAGCCGGTCGACCGCGTCGAGCAGTGCCAGATAGGGATCGCGCGTCTTCAGCCGGGTGGTGGTGGCGTTGAGGTCGTTGCGCGACCGGCCGGTGTGCAGGATGCCGCCGGTCCGGTCGCCCAGTTCCCCGATGAGGTGGCCCTCGTAGGCCAGGTAGACGCCGCGCGGCATCGGGGTGGCGCGGACCGGTGCGAAGTCCTGTCCGCGGAGTTCCTCGATGGTGCGCAGCAGGGCCGCGGCCCGGTCGGCGTCGACGATCCCGCGCTCGGTGAGCATGATCAGATGGGCGCGGTCGACCTCGCTGATGCAGCGCAACTCGTCGCCGAGCCCGTCCGCGGTGTCCGGCAGGTACTGGTCGTAGACGATGCGGTGCGCCTCGGCGTCGAGCGCGGCCTTGAGCCGGCCGGTGTCGACGCCGTGCGCCGTCGCTGCGGTCATGCGAATGCCTCCTCTGTGTGCAGATCCGCGTAGGTAACGGCCTCGCCGAGCAGGGCCACGGCCCGGTCGGCGGCTTCGGCCGCCCGTACCGAGCGGTCGGCGACGGCGATGGCGTGGCCGACGCGGCCCCGGAAGTCCTCGGCGGGACCGACGGGTTCACCCGGGGCGCGGTAGAACACCGCCTCGACGGTGCCCGGTACCGTGCGGGCCCCGGCCACGGCTTCCGCGAGTGCGGTGGACCGGGCGAGGATGCCGTCCTGTTCCGCGGTGAGGAACCGGATCGAGGCGCGGGCGTACCCGCCGCGTTCCAGCTCGGGGGCGGCGCCGAGGGCGACCAGCACCTGGGCGCGCACCAGGTCGATCCCGCAGGCCCTGCGGACCAGTTCGGGGATCATGCCGCCGGCCAGCCGGGGGTTGACCTCGATGACCTGGGCGGTCCGGGGCCCGGTCAGGCGCAGTTCCACATGGGCGGCTCCCCAGCCGAGTCCGAGCGCCCGTACGGCGCGTACCGCGGACTCGCGCAGGGCGATCTCCTGTTCACCGGGGAGGGCGGCCGGCACGTCGTGGCCGATCTCGACGAAGACCGGCAGCGCGCCGACGTGCTTGGCGACGGTGACGACGGCGTCGGTGCCGAACACCTCGACGGAGTACTCCGGCCCTGTCAGGTACTCCTCGACCAGGATCCGGCCCGGTGCGGCGATGCCCCGTTCGTTCACGGTGGCCGCCAGCAGCGTCCCGGCGTGCTCGGCGACCTGGTCGAGGTCCGTGCAGAGCCGTACGCCCAGACTCCCCGACCCCTGCACCGGTTTGACCACCACGGGCAGTCCGATGCCGCGGGCCGCGGCGAGTGCGTCGGCGGCCTCGGAGACCACGGCGAAGTCCGGCGACCCGACGCCCGCGTCGGCGAGCACCCGGCGCTGCTCGGCCTTGTCGCGGCAGGCGCGCACGGCTTCGGCCGACGGGCCGGGCAGTCCGAGCCGGTACGCCAGCGCGGCGGCGGTCGGAACGTAGTACTCGGAGCTGGTCAGGACGCCCGCGATGGTGGCGCCGTCC
>NZ_JBEXPH010000300.1:0-7300 GCF_040611955.1 Streptomyces sp. NPDC006510
AGATGCGGGTGCTCGTCCGTACGGACCGTGACCAGCGGGCGCGGCGACGGGCGCTTCGACTCGCTGTAGGCCATCACCACCTCCGTCACCTCACCGACGAACGCCTCACCGGCCAGCCGCCGCCCGGCCAGCACCAGCGGATCGTCCAGCGCCTCCTGCGCCTCCAGCTGGGCCTGTGCCGTCTCGCGCGAGGCCAGCTTCTGCGCCGCCGTCACCGCGTCGTCCCGGCGCGGCTGCGGGGGTTCGCCCGACCGCACCCGGTCCCGGTGACCGGTGAACGACCAGCGGTCCCTGGTCCAGCGGTCCTCGGACCTGGACCCCTCGGGGAGCTCCCTCAGCAGGTCGAGCCCGCGCCACACCGCGTCCCAGGTCGGCCGCGTCACCCCGGCCAGCAGCGCCCTGATCTCCCGCTCGGCGGCCGTCAGTTCGCCCAGCCGGGCATCGGCCGCCAGACCGTCCTCGGCCGCCGCGAGCGAGGTGCGTGCCCGGTCGTACTTCTCGATGGCGGGTGCCAGCAGCCGGTTGTCGAACGCCGGGTCCGTGGCCGGACCGGCCGGCGGGCACAGCAGCTGTCCCGCGCCGTCCCGCTCCAGCTCCGCACGGAGCGCCGCCGAGGCGCCCGACTCGCCCGCCGGGGCGTCGATCCAGGCCAGCAGCGCACCCAGATGCTGATCCTCCAGGCTGCTCTGCCCGGTCGCCCAGTGCCGGTTCAGCAGATCGGTCGCGGCGAGCAGCAGCGAGGAGCCGGGCACCCTGGCCCGCTCCCCGTAGTGCGTCAGCCAGCGGCCCAGCAGCGGGACCCGGGCAGGGGCGGGGTAGGGGGTGTCGGGATCGTCCTCGGCGGTGCGCCGGAACCGCATGGAACGGCCCAGCAGCCGGACGAACTCGATGCCCGCCCGGCTCGGCACGATCAGCTGCGGCGCGTCCGCGCACAGCTCGACCTCGACCTTGACCTTCTTCCCGGTCCCCGGATCGGTCTCGTTGCGCTCGGCCGGCTCGACGACGTCCTCGTACGCCTCGATGTGCGGCAGCACCGCCTCGGCCAGCTCGGCCAGGAACGCGAACCGCAGATCCCGGTCGCGCGGCTGCGGGACCGCCAGCAGCCGGGGCGCCTCCCGGTCCGTCCCGACGAGCGCGCCCAGCGGGGCGCCCGCCTCACCGGCCGTGGTCAGCGGAACCAGGACCAGCGGACGGTCGGTGAGATGGCGGTGCAGGACCGTCGTCATCGGCTGCGCCCGGCCGCTCTCCACGGCCTCCAGCCGGGCCAGGGTGCTGATCAGCGACATGCCGGACCGCCCGCCAGCGCCTCGGCGCGCAGGGCCGCCGCGCGCCGCAGGGCCGCGACCGTAGGATCCGCCGGGTCGCCCTCCTTGCCCGCGGCGGCCGCCAGCACCTCGCCCACCGTGGTCAGCCCGCCGAGCTCACCGCGCACACTCCGCCCCAGCGCCTCCACCGCACCGGCCGCGCGCGCCTTCGCCCGGCAGTGGAAGGCCAGCTCGCAGGCGGCCAGGCACTCCGGGGCGTACGCCGCGCCGACCGACTCGACCGCGGCGTCGAGCTGCTGCCGGGAGCACTCCGGGTCGAAGGTGGTGCCCTCGGGCAGGGCCGCCGCGATGTCCTCCAGCCGGGTCAGCCGGGTGAGCTGACGCCGGGTGACCGCGCGCTGCTTGCGCACGTCGACGACCGAGGCGGTGGGCAGGTTGGAGAAGTCCTTCGGACAGACCAGCAGCACCCGGTGGCCGACCTCGGCGCCCTCGGTCAGCTCCGCGATCCGATCCAGCGCCAGCACGTAGACGGCGGACTGCCGGGCCGCCGCGCCGACCTTCGCCGCGTCGGCCGAGCCGTCGATCATGGGGAAGGACTTGATCTCGACGACCGTCCACGTGCCGTCGGGGTGCACCGCCACCGCGTCCGGCTCCAGATAGGCCGGGGAGCCCGCCACCTCCAGGGCCAGCATCGGGTGGTCCAGCAGCGCCCAGCCGCCCGCCTCGGTCGCCTCCCGCAGCGCCAGCGCCGTACGCGCGGCGCGGCCCTCGGGGCCCGCCGCCGTCAGATCCGGCACCGAGACCTCGTGCGGCGCCCCGGCGTCGCCGCCGAGGCGCTCGTGCAGCAGCCGCATCAGCTCCGTGCCCCCGTCGGCCTTGACCTTGGCCTCGAAGGCGTTGCCCCGGACGAAGGCGAACTGCGACTGACCGAAGGGGGCCGGCGAACCGAGCGCCGTGGCCAGCGCGGCCTTGTCCACCCCGGCGCCGTCCAGCAGGGCGCGGCGCCGGCAGCCGGGGTTGGCGGCGAGGGCGGCCAGCGCGCGGGCGTCCAGCGGACGTGGCGGAACTGCCGGTCCCCGCAGCTCAGCGAGCCGCTGCCGGAGTGTCGTCCCCGGCCGCTCCCGCTGCTGCGGGGGCGGCGGGGTCGGCCCGGGGTGCGCGACCGGCCGAGGCGTCTGCGTCGGCCGATGCCGCGGCATCGGTGGAGTCTGCGGAGGTGGTCCGCTGGCCAGGGATTCGCTCACCCGCGGAAGTCTTGCATCCGGCACTGACAATCGGGGACTTCATGTCCGGGGCGACCCGCGGGAAGCGCACCGCGACCCGGTCCCTGATCCGGTCCGCGAGCCGCATCACGGGCCGGGCCAGCAGGGCCCCGACACCCATCACGGCGGCGCCCGCGACCGCGTCGAGGAGGTAGTGGTTGGCCGTGCCCATCACCACGAACGTCGTGATCAGGGGGTAGGCGACACCCGCGGCCCGGACGTACGGGTTCTTGCTGTGGCGCCAGAGCAGGATTCCGCACCAGAGCGCCCAGCCGACGTGCAGGCTCGGCATCGCCGCGTACTGGTTGGTCATTCCGCCCATGCCGCGCGGGGCGCTGGCCTCCGTGCCCCACCAGCCGTACGAGCTGTACTGCGCCATCGTGTCGACGAAGCCGTACCGGGCCTCCAGCAGCCGGGGCGGGCAGGTCGGCAGCAGCGTGAAGCCGATCAGGCCGAGCAGCGTGGAGGTCATCAGCCAGGTGCGGGCCCTGCGGTACACCTCCTGGCGGCGGCGGAAGAGCCAGACCAGGACGGCCGGGGTGACGAGGTAGTGCAGGGACGCGTACGCGAAGTCGGCGGGTATGCCTATCGAGGGGTGCGCGGTGAACAGACGGTTGAGCGGGTGCTCGGCGTTGATGTGGAGCGTCTTCTCCAGGTCCAGGATGCGCAGTCCGTGGTCGACGGCGGTGGACACGTCGCCGCGTGCCACCAGCCGGCCCGCCGAGTAGGCCCCGTACACCAGCGCCAGCAGCGGCAGCTCGGTCCACCAACGGGGCCGCGGGCGCGGCACGGGCGCGGTGCTGGCATGCTGCATCCGGAAGCTCTCCATCATGTGTTCATGCGACCGACGGCGGGCGTTCAACCGTACGGTGTGGTTCGGTCGCGGTTTCCCCGGGGTGCTTCACGGAGTCCCGGTTGCGTACAGATTTCTCCGCGCAGAGTGGGACGTCTGTTCGGCCCCGGAGGTTGCCTCGCGATCACGTGCGCGATGATGGGAAAACCGGATGATCCGTGTCGTCCCGATCGCCGGCCTCAGATCTCAGTTCAGGGAGAGCCGTCATGGCACCGCGTATCCTGCTCGCCCGGCACGGCCAGACGGAATGGTCCGTCAAGGGCAATCACACCGGCAGGACGGACATCCCGCTGCTCGACACCGGCCGGGCGGGCGCGAAGCTCCTCGGCGAGCGGCTGCGACGCGGGCCGTGGGCGGATCTGCCGGGCCTGGAAGTGCGCACCAGCCCGTTGCTGCGGGCCAGGGAGACCTGCGAGATCGCGGGATTCGCGGACCGGGCCGAGTCGTGGGACGCGCTCATGGAGTGGGACTACGGGGCGTACGAGGGGATGACCCCGGCCGAGATCAAGGCGATCCGCCCGGACTGGTTCATCTGGCGTGACGGGGTGCCGGAGGGGGAGACCCTGGCCGAGCTGTCCGCCCGCGCCGACGAGATCGTGGAGTGGGCGCGCTCGGCCGACCGCGATGTGCTGGTCTTCGCCCACGGACACATCCTGCGGGCGCTGGGGGCGCGGTGGCTCGGCGAGGACGTGTCGTTCGCGGCGCGGATCCGGCTCGACCCGACGTCGCTGTCGGTGCTGGGGTGGGCGTACGGGGCGCCCGCGATCGAACGCTGGAACGACACGGGCCACCTGGACCGGTAGGGCCCGCCGGCCCCCGCCCTACGTGGTGGCGGCCTGCGTCATCTCCGCGTACCGCTCCAGGAACCCCCGTACCTCCGGCACGCCCCGCTGCTGCGTCAGCACCTCCACCGCCGCCGCCAGCATCGCCCGGATACGGGTCGACTGGACGCGGTCCAGCAGGTCCAGCACCTGATGGCCCGTCGTCGCCGCCTCCGCGGTCCGGCCCGCGCGGGCGAGGTCCCAGGTCAGCTCGGCCCGGTACAGCGCCAGGTTCCGGGTGAAGTGCGGGTCCTGGAGCCGGGCGGCCCGCCGGGCGTGCCGGGCCGCCCGCGACCAGTCGCCCAGCGCCGACCAGCACTGCGCCTCCAGCATCTCCAGCTCCGCCTCCCGGAAGAAGGTCATCCACTCCGGATCGGCGTCGGACGGACCGCGCCCGAACGCGGTGTGCGCCCGGCCGATCGCCCGCTCGCAGCCCGTCCGGTCCCCGAGCCCCGCCCGGCCCCCCGCCTCCCGCAGCGCGAGCAGCGCCAGCAGCCGGGGCGAGCCCAGCGGCTGCGCCGCCCGCTGCCCGGCCTCCGCCGCGCGCACGGACTCGTGGGCCCGCCCGGTGTCCCGGGCCAGGAACGAGGCATTGCAGAACGCATGTGCCTCCAGCGCCGCGTCGCCGGCCAGCCGCGCCGTGGCGAGCGCCTCCGCATAGTGCGAGCGGGCGTCCTCGAACCGGCCCGAGTCATGGGCCAGCCAGCCCACCGAGATGGCCAGTTCGCCCGCTCCGGCATGCAGCCTGTCGGCGGTGGAGCGCCTGGTGACCGTCCCGGAGTCGAGCAGCGCGTACGCCGCCCGCAGCGGCTGGGACGCCTTGCGGTACAGGCCGTCGCCGCCGTGCCGGTCGTCGAGCAGCCGGATCTGCCGCACCGCCTTCTCGACGGCGCTCACCTCGGTCTCGCCGACCCGGCGCGGATCGGGCAGGACGCCGGCCGCGGCGGATGTGCCGCCCAGGCCCAGGGCCGCGGCCGCCATCGTGGTGGGGCCGCTGGTCATGAATACGCGACGCAGCACGTCGCTCTCCTCGTCGGTGTCGCTGTGGAGCGTAGGGGGCGGTGGAGTTTCGGCAGTGGCCCGCGCCCCCCGGCCGCGTACGGATTCGCGCGGCGAGAAGCCCAGGTCCGCCAGGGTCCTTCCGGGGAACATGTGCAGGAAGACCCGTTCGTACGCGTAGTTGGGGCAGCGGATCTCGCCGGACTCCACGCGTCCGATGTACCGGGCGTCGCACGCGACCTGCTCGCCGATCTCGCGGGCGGATCTGCGTACCGCGGCAGCGAACTCCCCGGCGGAGCGCCGGCCGCGCAGCCGTCGGAAGGCGAGGTTGGGAACTGCCCCTGTCGACACCATGGGCGAGGACCTCTCTTCTGCAGCCGGGGCTCCTGCTTCCGGTGTCCCGGCGGAGCAAGAACGTACCGGCTGTGACGAGTCACACACACAGCGTTTGCCAATAAAGCGGACATCTCGCCCGCGATCCGCCATGAACTGCCACCCTTTGCGGCGGCGTGGCACCGTAGCCCTTGACGCCGTCGGCGCGTTGGTCCGTGCGGAGACGGAATCCGGCTCCGCACGGCGATGAGAGGAGAGGTCCCTTGTTGCATCTCGGTACGGAGACCGACGCGCGGACGACTGCGACGAGCCCGGCCGCGACGGGCGCTCCGGCGCCCACCACAGCCACCGAGGGCCACGGCGTCGAACCCTGCGACCTGGTGACCGTCCCGGCCCGCCAGGGTCTGGAGGCGGTGGACATCCTGCGCCGGGACACCGAGCAGGACATCGGACCGGTCCTGCACGACGGCGCCTGCGACACCCTCGGCTTCCTCGTACCGCCGGGGACCGCCGAGGCGTGGGACGTACCGGGCAGCGCCTGTACGCAGACCGCCGGCCGCGGGCTGCGCATCCCCGCCGAGCCGCCCGTCACCGGCAGCGGCTGGCTGCTGCCGCCCGAGGACGACGCCCCGGTCACCGACCCGGCCGTGCTGCGGGCCGCCCTGGACGAGGCGGCCCGGCTGATCGAGGCGGCCGACAACTGCCGCTGACCGCCGGTCCACCCCGCGCGCCCATAATGGGCAGGTGGGCGGGTCTCCCCGGCACGGCCGGTTCCGTACCGGTCCGGAGCGAAAGCAGTGAGCAGGCACGAGCAGCGGTGGCACGTCGAGGAGCGTCGGGCGGGGGTGCGGGCGCCCGTAAGCGGTCCGACCGCAAGGCCGACGGCAAGGCCGAGAACCGGACCGGGAGCAGGGCCGAACGCGGTGTCGGACGTGCCGGGCGCAGGGCGGAGCCCCTCGCCGAACCGGTGGACGGCTCCCTCGCCGAGCTGGTGCCCGACCGGGAGCGGCCGCACGCCTGGACGCTGACGCTGGACGGCGCCCCGCAGTCCCATGTGGATCTCGACGACCCGACGTTCCTGTCCTTCGAGTACCAGCGCAGGATCGGCCACATCGCCGATCTCGTCGCACCACCCGGGCAGCCCCTGCACGTGGTGCACCTGGGCGGCGGGGCCTTCACGCTCGCCCGCTACATCGCCGCGACCCGGCCCCGTTCCACCCAGCAGGTCATCGAGGTGGACGCCGCACTCGTCCAACTGGTCCGCCGGGAACTGCCGCTGGACCCACAGGCCAGGATCCGGGTCAGGGCCACCGACGCCCGCGCCGGGCTCGGAAAGCTCCAGGAGGGCTGGGCGGATCTCGTCATCGCCGATGTCTTCAGCGGGGCCCGTACCCCCGCACACCTCACCAGCACCGAGTTCCTCGCCGAGGTCCGCCGGGTCCTGAAGCCCGGCGGGAGCTACGTCGCCAACCTCGCGGACGGGCCGCCGCTGACCCATCTGCGCGGCCAGATCGCCACCGCGGCCACGGTCTTCCCCGAACTGGCGCTCGCCGCCGATCCGACCGTGTGGCGCGGCCGCCGCTTCGGCAATGCCGTACTGCTCGCCTCGGACCTGCCGCTGAAGGTCGCGGAGCTGACCCGCCGGGTCGCGACCGATCCGCATCCCGGACGGGTCGAACACGGGCGGGCGCTCGCCGACTTCACCGGCGGCGCGGCGGCGGTGAGCGACGCGGAGGCCAGGCCGTCCCCGGCGCCGCCCCCCTCGGC
>NZ_JBEXPH010000301.1:0-7291 GCF_040611955.1 Streptomyces sp. NPDC006510
GGGTTGAAGGCCTTGAGGACCCGTTCGACTGTGGCGGGGCCGTTCGCGGGCATGACGCCGTCCTTGGTGAACATGGGCAGCGTGCTCTTGATCGCCTGGGCGTAGAGGGCCTTGCCGCCGCCCTGGGCGTAGTCGGCGGGCATCTTCGCGGCGATCTCGTCCGCGCTGTGCGTGGACATCCACTTCAGGGTCTTGACGAAGGCGTTGGCCAGCTTCTGGACGGTCTCCTTGTGGCTGTTGACCCACTCGGTCTGCATGTAGAGGCTGGACGACGGGTAGAGCCCGCCGAGTGCCTGCTTGGAGCCCTCGGGCGTCCGCATGTCGATGAGGATCTTGCCGAGCTTCTTGTCCAGGATGGTGGCGACCGTCGGGTCGGTGGTCATGCCGCCCTGGATGGAACCCTGTTGGAGGGCGGAGATGAACGTCTGCCCGGCGCCCACCGCGACGGGCGTGAACTCACTGGTCTGCACATCGCTGTTGACGGCGAGGTACTTCGTGAGGAAGTCGGTGGAGGAACCGATGCCGGTCACGCCGAGCTTCTTGCCCTTGAAGTCCTTCGCCGACTTGATGTCGCCCGCCGCCTGGTTGGACACGATCTCGACCTCGCCGGGGGCGTGGGAGAACTGGACGACGGACTCGACCTGCTTGCCCTTCACCTGGAGGTCGAGGGTGTGGTCGTAGAAGCCCACCGTGCCCTGGACATCGCCGGAGACCAGTGCCGTCTCGGCCTGGACACCGGCGGGCTCGGTCAGGAGCTGGACCGACACGCCCTCCTCCTTGAAGTAACCCAGCCGCTCGGTCAGCATCGCGGGCAGGTAGATGACCTTGTCGAGGCCCCCGACCATGATCTTGACCTTGTCGTTCTTGTCACCGGAGGCAGAGGTGGAGTCACCGCCGCCACAGGCGGTCAGGCTGGTCAGGGCGAGTACGCCGACGACGGCGAGGGCCGGGATCCGGGTGGATGTACGCATCTGATTCACGTCCTTGTGAAGGATAAGGCGGGAGTACGGAAGGCGACGGGGCGTCAGCGGGCGGAATCGGCGTCGGCCGGCTTCCAGCGGAAGAGCCGCTTTTCGAGGAAGGTCAGCAGACCTTCGGCCAGCAGCGCCACGATCGCGAGGATGACCATCGCGGCGTAGACACCGGCGGCGTTGAACGTGCCCTGGGAGGCGGCGACCAGCAGCCCGAGTCCCTTGGTGGCCCCGATGTACTCACCGACGATCGCGCCGATGAGTGCGAAGCCGAAGCTCACATGCAGGCTGGTGAAGATCCACGAGGTGGCGGAGGGAATGACCACCTGCAGGGTGACCTGACGGTTGCTGGCGCCCAGGATGCGGGAGTTGGCGACGAGGTTGCGGTCGACCTCCCGTGCGCCCTGGAAGGCGTTGAAGAAGACGGGGAAGAACACCAGGACGACCGCGGAGGCGACCTTCGACGCCGGGCCGAGACCGAACCAGATGAGGAAGATCGGCGCGAGCACGATCCGGGGCAGCGCGTTGAGCACCTTGATGTACGGACCGAGGACATCGGCGGCGAACCGGACCCGGCCCAGCGCGATCCCGAGCAGCACCCCGGCGATCACACCGATGACCCAGCCGAGCAGCGCTTCGTAGAGCGTGTACCAGATCTGTTCCCAGAGGGAACCCTGGGCGGTTCCGTCGACGACCCAGGTGCGGATCTGGTCCCAGATCTTCGACGGCATGGAGAAGTTGAACGGGTCGATGACCGCCGTACGGGCCAGCCATTCCCAGAGCCCGATGACCGCGAGGAGCACCGCGACCCGGCTGGCCGTCACCAGGTACTTGCGGTTCCTGGCGGCCCGTGCCCTGGCCCGGGTCCGGTCGGTCTTGGTCACGGCGGCGCTCGCGGTGATGGCTTCAGGCGACATCGAGGGCACCCCTCTCGCGGGTGATGCGGACCTCTTCGCCGAGCGAGGACCAGATCTCCCGGTAGATCTCGACGAACCGGGGTTCCAGTCGCACCTGCTCGACCTTGCGGGGGCGCGGCAGGTCGATCTCGAAGACCTCCTTGACCGTGGCCGGTCCCGCGGTCATGACCACGACCTTGTCGGCCAGCGCGATGGACTCCTCCAGGTCATGGGTGACGAAGACGACGGAGGCACCGGTGCCGGCCCACAGCTCCAGCAGTTCGTCCGACATCAGTGCCCTGGTCTGCACGTCGAGCGCGGAGAACGGCTCGTCCATCAGCAGGATCTCGGGGTCGTTGACGAACGTGGCCGCGAGAGCGACGCGCTTGCGCTGGCCGCCGGACAGCTGGTGGGGGTAGCGGTCCTCGAAGGAGGAGAGACCGACCCTGGCGAGCCACTCCCGGGCCCGCTCCTTCGCCTCGGGCTTGGGCACGCCGCGGAAGCGCGGACCCGCCATCACATTGGACAGTACGGTCCGCCACGGGAAGACCGCGTCCTGCTGGAAGACGAAGCCGACCTTGTCGCCGATGCCGCGCACCGGCTCCCCGGCCACCAGCACCTCGCCCTCGGTGGGCTCCTCCAGGCCGCTGACGAGGGTCAGCGTGGTCGACTTGCCGCATCCGGTGGGGCCCACGACGGCGACGAACTCACCGCGCCCGATCGTGAGGTCCAGGTCCCGTACGGCGGTGTGGAGCGCCCCCGACGGAGTCCGGAACGCTTTGCTCGCCCCCCGCAGCTCGATGGCGGGGCTCGTTTCGCTGTTCATGGAGCGGGACGCTAGAGGTGCCCCGAGGACCCGGGCACCCTTGCGCCCACAACTCATGGTTCTGCTCATAACGCGGGGTTCTGCTCGTTCTGCTCGCGCTCCGGCAACGAATGAGCCACGGGGACTGGTCATCGGTGACCGCGACGTTTACGTTGCGTTCACACAAGGACGAAACGGAGCATCATGTTCCTGGCCGGCGGAAGGCAGAGGGCGAGCACATGCGCATTCACTGGCCGCGCCGTGTCTTCGCCCAGGTCCTCCTCACCCAGTTGGTCATCACCACCGGCGTGATCATGCTCGTGACGGGGCTCTTCCTCGCCCCGCTCAGCCACCAGCTCGACAACCAGGCGATGCACCAGGCCCTGTCCATCGCCCAGACCACCGCCGCCGAACCCGGTCTGGTACGCGATCTGAGGAGCACCGGACCCAGCCCCGGCGGACCGGTGCAGGCCGAGGCGGAGCGGATCCGGCGGGCCACCGGGGCGCTGTACATCGTCGTCATGGACACCCGCGGCGTGCGCTGGTCGCACACCGACACCACGCAGATCGGCAAGCACGTCTCGACCGACCCCAGCACGGCTCTGGGCGGCCGGGAGATCATGCAGATCGACGACGGGACCCTGGGTCGGTCGGCGCGTGCGAAGGTCCCGCTCCGCGACCGGCACCGGAACATCGTGGGCGCCGTGTCGGTGGGCATCGCCTACGACAGCGTCCACGACCGGCTGCTGGGGGCCATTCCCGGTCTGCTGCTCTACTCCGGAGCAGCGCTCGCCGTGGGCGTGCTGGCCGCCCTGGCCGTATCCCGGCGGCTCCAGCGCGGCACGCACGGACTCGCCTTCGCCGACATCTCCGCGTTGCTGGACGAGCGCGAGGCCATGCTGCACAGCATTCGCGAGGCGGTACTGGCCCTCGACGCGCGGGGCCGGATCCGGCTGCTCAACGACGAGGCGCAGCGGCTGCTGGAGCTGGACCAGGACGCGGTAGGACGTGCCCTGGGCGAGGTGCTGCCGCCGGGCCGTACGGCGGAGGTGCTGACGGGACGGGTCGACGGCGCGAACCTGATCACCGTCTGCCGGGGCCGGGTGCTGATCGCCAACCGCATGCCCACCGGGGACGGCGGGGCCGTGGTCACCCTGCGCGACCGCACCGAGCTGGAACTGCTGGGCCGTGAACTGGACTCCACCCATGGCCTGCTGGACGCGCTGCGCGCCCAGGACCACGAGCACGCCAACCGGCTGCACACCCTGCTGGGGCTGCTGGAGCTCGGCAGGCACGATGCCGCGGTGGAGTTCGTCGAGGAGGTGACCAGCGGTCACCGGGCTTCGGCGGAACAGGTAGCGGAACGCGTCAACGACCCCTTGCTGTCGGCGTTGTTGGTGGGCAAGTCGGCCATCGCGGCGGAGCGGGGCGCCTCCCTGCGCATCTCGCCGGGCACCCGGCTGCCGGACGTGGTGGTGGACCCGCGCGATCTGGTGACCGTCCTCGGCAACCTGATCGACAACGCGCTGGACGTCGCCACGCTCATCGAGGTCGAGCTGCTCGCCGAGGGCAGCACGGCGGTGTTGCGGGTCAGCGACAACGGTCCGGGCGTGCCTCCCGGGATGCGGGAGCAGATCTTCACCGAGGGCTGGTCCACCAAGGAGTCCCCCGCGCACCGCGGGCGCGGCCTGGGCCTGGCGCTGGTTCGCCGGCTGGCCGAACGCTACGGTGGCGCGGCCCGTGTCACGGCCCGGGCCGGCGGCGGCGCGGTCTTCACCGTCGTCCTGCCCGAGGCACTCACCGTCCGGCCGCTGACAGAAGTGGGAGAGTCACGATGATCGATGTCCTGGTGGTGGACGACGACTTCCGGGTTGCCGAGATCAATGCCGCGTACGTGGCCAAGGTCCCCAGCTTCCGGGTCATCTCCCGTGCGCACACCGCCGCTCAGGCACTGGCCTTCCTGGAGCGCGACCATGTCGACCTCGTCCTGCTCGACCACTATCTGCCGGACGAGACGGGACTGACACTGGTCCGGCGGCTGCGCCAGCTCGGCCACCCGGCCGATGTGATCATGGTGACCGCGGCCCGCGATGTGGCGACCGTCCAGACCGCCATGCGGTACGGAGCGCTCCAGTACCTGGTCAAGCCGTTCAGCTTCAGCGGTCTGCGGTCCAAGCTGGAGAGTTACGCGGCCCTGCGCCGGACCCTCGAAGGGGTGGGCGGCGGCCGGGGCGAGGCCGGGCAGGAGCAGGTCGACCAGATCTTCGGTGCCCTGCGCACCGCGGAGTACGGCCCCGCGGCCGGGCTGCCCAAGGGGCACTCCGCACCCACCGCGGATGTCATCCGCCATGTCCTGTCGGCCGCCGAGGGACCGCTGTCCGCGCACGAGGTCGCCACGCGGGCCGGCCTCAGCCGCTCCACCGCGCAGCGGTACCTCAAGTACCTGGAGGGCGCGGGCCGCATCAGTCTCAGCCTCAAGTACGGCGACACGGGCCGTCCCGAACACCGCTACGCGTGGGCGAAGGCGAGCTGAGGCGCGTTCCGGCCGGCGCGGCCGGCCACTGACCCGGCACACCCTCATCCCGCGGCGAGCGCCCTCTCCGCGAGCGTTTCCAGGGCGGACCGGATCTCCTCGACGTCACTGCCCCGCCCCCGCTGGTACGCGAAGAGTTCGGGCGCCAGGGGCGCCAGCAGGATGTCGCTGAGTGCGTCGGGGCCGGGTACACCCGCCTCCTTGACGAGCATCCGGACATGCGCGCGCCAGAAGCCGTACGCCCCGGTGGCGTACCTCGCGGACCCGGACTCGGCGCGCAGGGTCAGGTGGATGTGCTGCTCCAGCAGGTCGGTCATCGCCGCGTAGAAAGCGGCCAGCCGCTGTGCGGGCGGCGCTCCGGGGCCCAGCGGCGGATCGCCGCGCAGCAGCTTCTCCTGGAGCGCGCGTTCGTGTTCGTCGAGGAGCGCCGCGGCAATGGACGGGATGTCCGGATAGCGGCGGTAGAGCGTGCCCCGCCCCACGCCGGCCTCCCGGGCGATGGCGTCCATCGTCACCTTGCGCGGGTCCCCCGCGGCGAAGAGCCGGTTCGCCGCGGCGAGCACCTTGGCACGGTTCCTTGCTGCGTCCGCGCGTTCCATGGATCCCACCGTACAGGAATAAGTGGACACGACGTCCGGTTACCCTGGTTGAGATAAGCGGACACGACGTCCACTTTTTTCGAGGGGACACCCATGCCTGTACTGCTGCACATAGCCGCCAGCGCCCGGAGCGACTCCTACAGCCGCGAACTGGGCGAAGCCTTCACCGCCGCCTGGCAGACCGCGCATCCGGCCGGCACGTACGTGCTCCGCGATCTGCGCACCGACCCGGTGCCGCAGATCGACGAGGCCTGGACCGAGCTCTGCGACCACGTCCTGCGGCACGGCATCACCGATATCGACCGGTACGAGGAGGCGGTGCGCGGCCCGGACCAGGCGCGGGCCTGGGAGGTGCTGCGGCCGCTGCTGGCCGAGCTGGTCGCCGCCGACGTCGTGCTGATCACGACACCGATGTACAACTTCTCCGTCCCCGCCTCCCTGAAGGCGTGGATCGACCAGGTGACGTTCCCCAAGATGTCGCTGGCGGGGCGCCGCTTCGTGATCGCCTCCGCCCGGGGCGGGGCCTACGGTCCGGGCACGCCGCGCGAACCGTACGACCATCAGGAGCGCTATCTGCGGGACTTCCTCGCGGGCCACTTCGCGATCGACGACCCGGTCTTCCTCTCGACCGAGCTGGTGAACTCCCGGATCGATCCCTCGCTCGCCGCGCGCCGCGCACAGCACGACGAGTCGCGGGCGGCCGCCCTGGCAGCCGCCCGCGAGTTGGGCGGAGGCATCCTATGAGCTGGCTGCTGCTGATCAGCGCCGGGCTGGTCGAGATCGCCTGGTCCCAGAGCATCAAGCCGACGCAGGGCTTCACCCGGCCGCTGCCGACGCTGCTGTGCGCCGTGCTCATGGTCGGCGCGGTGTATCTGCTCTCCCGGGCGATGGAGGGGCTGCCGGTGGGCACGGCGTACGCGGTCTTCACCGGCATCGGCGCGGTCGGGGCCATCGCCCTGGGGATTCTCGTCCACCACGATCCGGTGAGCCCGGGGCGGCTGGCGGCGGTCTCCCTGATCGTCGGCGGTGTGGCGCTGGCACGGATGACGACAACGTCCGCGTGACCCCCCGGTGATCAGTGCGGTGGCGGCCGCGGCTCCGAGTCGTCCGGGTATGCGGGTACGGCGTGCCAATGTGTGCTCCCAACTCGTGTGAGAGAAAGGCGAGGAGGGCGAGAGGGGCCGTGCCGTACCGCGTGCGGGCAGCACGGCACGGCCCCGTCACGGGGTGGCGCTGTACAGAGGGGGCCGCAGGGTGCCGGAGGACGTGTCCGTCATCGGCTTCGACGACATACCGGAGTCCGGCTCGTTCCTGCCGCCCCTGACCACCGTTCACCAGGACTTCGCCGAGGTGGGACGCCGCTGGGTGGAAGGGGCCCTGCGGCAGGTCCGCCAGAGCGGGACGGAGCGCGGCACCACGCTGGTGCGCACGCGACTCGTGGTGCGGCGGAGCACCGCGGCGCCGCCGGCCCGGTGGCCGGAGCGGCG
>NZ_JBEXPH010000302.1:0-7161 GCF_040611955.1 Streptomyces sp. NPDC006510
GAGGTCGTGTTACCTGAGACCCGGGTCGCCGTACTGGCGGCCCAGCGGGGTGAGCTCCTGCTCCAGGCCGTTGAGGGCATGCCGGGGGACGCCCAGGCGTACGAGAAGCGCACCCTGGCCGAGGGGGAACGCGACGCCCGGATCTCGGCTGCCGAGGCGAAGGCCCGGGAGACGGAGCTAGCCGCGGTCGCGGAGGCCAACCGGGTCAAGACGGCCGCGCTCGCGGAGGCGGAGGCGACGAAGGCGCGCGGCGCGGCGTCCGCGACGGCGACCAGGGCCACGGGTGAGGCGGAGGCCGCCGCCGCTCAGGCCAAGGGGCTGGCGCTGGCGGAGGCGGCCCGCGCCAAGGGCCTCGCCGAGGCTGAGGCGATCAAGGCGCGGGCCGCTGCCCTGGCGGATAACCAGGAGGCGGTCGTCGCCCAGCAGTTGGCCGAGAAGTGGCCGGAGATCGTCCAGGCGGGCGCGGGCGCCTTCGGCAGTGTCGACCACATGGTGCTGCTGAACGGGGCCGACGGCATGTCGGACATGTTCGCCAAGGCGCTGACCATGGGCGGCACGGGCCTGGGGCTGGCCCGGCAGTTGCTGGCGACGATGAGTCAGAACGGCCCGGCGGAACCGGCACCGCGGGTGAACGGAGCGGCTCCGGCCACCCCGCCCTCGCCGCGCAAACAGCGGATTCCGGTGACGGGTGAGCAGGAGGTCGGGTCACCCTCCTGACCCGTCCGGCCGGAGGCTGACTGGTGCGCGCACCGATCCGGGGCGCGCACCGGCCCCGCTCCACGGAACGGGCCGTACAGGTCCTACGGTGTGGGGATGACCATCCAGCACCGTGACGACAGCATCGACAGCTCGGCGGACTTCCCGGGCCGCACCGGACCGAGCGCCACCTCGGAGGCCGACCCGCGCGACGTGGGGCCGGTCCGCACCTCGTACGCCCCCGACCGGGACGGCGACCCCGACCCCGGCGAGATCGTCTGGACGTATGTGCCGTTCGAGGAGAACGACGGGCGCGGCAAGGACCGCCCGGTCCTGGTGGTGGCCCGCGAGGCGGCGGGCACGCTGCTCGCCGTACAGCTCTCCAGCAAGCAGCACGACCGGGACCGCGAGTGGGTGGCGCTCGGGGCCGGCCCCTGGGACAGCTCCGGCCGCCCGTCGTGGGTCGATCTGGACCGGGTCCTGCGGGTGCACGAGGACGGGATGCGGCGTGAGGCGTCCGCGCTGGACCGGGACAGGTTCGACCTGGTCGCCGGCCGGCTGCGGGAGCGTTACGGCTGGGAGTAGGGCTGCTGGTCCGGATCGTTCCGGGCCGGCGGCGTACGGCCTGGCCAGGCCGGTCCAGGCTGGTCCAGGCTGGTCCGGTCTACCCGACCGACCCCGGCTGATCCGGAACTACACGCCCCGGTCGCCGAACGTCCGGTCGAAGGCGGACCGGGTGGCGGATTCGGGGTCGCGGTCGAGGATGCCGAAGACGATCTGTTCGAAGTGCCCGGCGAACCTGCCGCCGTCGAGCAGCAGCGCCCGGAACACTCCGGCCACCTGCGCCGGATCGTTGCGGAACACCCCGCAGCCCCAGGCGCCCAGCACCAGCCTGCGGTACCCGCGCACCGCCGCGACCTCCAGCACCCGCTCCGCCCGGGACGCAAGCGCGGCAGGGATGCGGTGGGCCTCCTCGGGGGTGCGGCTGCGGATGACTCCGGCGTTGGGTGCCGGAGAGGTGAGGAATCCCGCGGTGTACGGGGTGTCGAGCAGCCGCCCGCGGTCGTCCCGGAACACCGGCACACCCGGTGAGTGAATCACCCGGTCGGTGTAGAAGGCGCTTCGTTCCGCGCGGTGGTGGGCGTAGTAGTCGGGGGCGCGCAGCAGGGTGGCGTACAGGGCGGAGCCCCGGCACAGGGCCTCCTCCTGGGCCTGTGCGCCGTTGAGGTATCCGCCGCCGGGATTGCGGGCGGAGGCGTAGTTCAGCACGGCGACCTTGCCGGGGGCCTCGCCGGTCATCCGGCGCGCCGCCCGGAGGCTGCTCTCTCCGGTGACCTCGACGACCGGAGTGCGGCCGGAGTCGAGCGCCGCCACCGGCACGGGCTCGGGACCGTACAGCCTGGTCCCGGTGAGTGCGCTGGTCAGCGCGCGCTCGATGCTCACCTCGCGCCCGTCCTGAGTGCGGTAGCGGCCGGCCTCGACGATGGCCTCGGTCTCACGCGCGATGCCGCGCAGCCGTGCGCTCATCGGTACTCCCCCGTGTGGTGCATACGGGGCATGCTCGACGCTCCGACGGCATGGACGCAACCGGATTTCCGACGCGCAGGGGCACCCTTGTGCGATCCATCCGCAGGGGTTTGGGTGGTGGGGAGGCACCGAGAGAAGGAGGCCCGGCATGTCGTCCGACACCCCCGGGGACCACGGTCCGCCCGGCCATTCCCCGCCGCTCGGCGAGGGCGAGGCGGAGGATTTACTGCGCTGCATCTGTTTCAAGACGGGACCGCCCCGCAGGGTCGGCGTCGAACTCGAATGGCTCATTCACGACCGGGATCAACCCCGGGTCCCCGTCCCGCACCACCGTCTCGAAGCAGCCGCCGACATCCTCCGGGCCCTGCCCCTGAACGCGGCGCTCACCTTCGAACCCGGCGGCCAGCTGGAGCTCAGCTCGCACCCCGCCGACTCCCTGATGGCGTGCGTCGATGCCACCGCCGCCGATCTCACCGCAGTACGTGACGCCCTGGACCGGGTGGACCTCGCACCTGTGGGGCTCGGCGTCGACCCGTGGCACCCCCCGCGCCGCCTGCTGCGTGAGCCCCGCTACGACGCCATGGAGGTCTCCTTCGACCGATCGGGACCGGCCGGTCGCGCCATGATGTGCACCACCGCGTCCGTCCAGGTCTGTCTGGACGCCGGAGAGGAGGAACCGGGTCCGCTCGGCTACGGGCGGCGCTGGCAGCTCTGCCATCTGCTGGGCGCGGTCCTGGTGGCGGCCTTCGCGAACTCGCCCCTCCGGCTCGGCCGCCCGACACCGTGGCGGTCCACCCGGCAGTCGCTCTGGGCCGAGCTCGATCCCTGGCGGTCCCTGGCGCCGCCCGGCCATCTGCCGCCGCGTGACGCCTGGGCCGCACATGTGCTGGACAGCCCGGTGATGTGCGTCCGGGACGACACCGGCCCCTGGGCGGTGCCGGAGCGGCTGACGTTCCGCGACTGGATCCGCACCGGCGCGCCGAGACCACCGGTGCGCGCCGATCTGGACTTCCACATCAGCACGCTCTTCCCTCCCGTGCGCCCGCGCGGCCATCTCGAACTGCGCATGATCGACGCACAGCACGGTGCGGACGGGTGGCTGGTGCCGCTCGCCGTCACCACTGCCCTGTTCGACGACCCGGAGGCCGCCGAGACCGTGTACCGCACCGTGAAACCACTGGCCGAGACGGCCGGCACACAGCCGGCGCCGCGCAATCCGCTGTGGGTCCGCGCCGCCCGCGACGGCCTGACCGATGCCGAACTACGGGCCGCTGCGGCCACCTGCTTCGAGTCCGCGCTGGAGGCGCTGCCCCGGATCGGGGCCACCGAGGCCGTGCAGGACGCCGTGGCCGGCTTCAACGACCGCTTCGTCGCCCGGGGCCGATGTCCGGCCGACGATCTCCCCGGACTGCTCGCACCGGTTCCACCCGGCGGTCCGGGCCACCACCCCGAGGGGCCCCGCTCATGACCGACTTCCCCACCCCCACCGGATCCGCACCGCACGGGGCGGACACCGAGACGCTCCGGCAGCGCGCCCTCGCCGCACTGCTCACCGCCCGGGAACGCACCGCGCTGCTCACCGACAGCGTGGACGAACACGAACTGACCGCCCAGCACTCGCCGTTGATGTCCCCGCTGGTCTGGGACCTCGCGCACATCGGCAATCAGGAGGAGCTGTGGCTGCTGCGCCAGGTGGCCGGGCGGGAGGCGATGCGCCCGGAGATCGACGGCTTGTACGACGCCTTCGAGCATCCCCGGGCAGCCCGCCCCTCCCTGCCGCTGCTGGCCCCCGCCGAGGCACGTTCGTACGCCGCGGAGGTACGCGGCCGGGCTCTGGACATCCTCGACGGCACCGCACTGGACGACGGCCGTCCGCTGGTGCGGTCCGGTTTCGCCTTCGGCATGATCGCCCAGCATGAACAGCAGCACGACGAAACGATGCTGATTACTCATCAGCTCCGTTCGGGTCCGGCCGTGCTCAGCGCGCCGGTGCCGCCCGCCCCCACCGAAGCGGCGGGTCTTCCCGCCGAAGTCCTTGTCCCTGGTGGCCCGTTCACCATGGGGACGTCCACCGAGCCATGGGCCCTGGACAACGAACGCCCGGCGCATGTGCGCGACGTTCCGGGCTTCTTCATCGACACGGCACCGGTCACCTGCGGCGCGTACCAGGCGTTCATCGAGGACGGCGGCTACACCGAGCGGCGCTGGTGGGCGCCCGAGGGGTGGGCGATGGTCCGCGAGCACGAACTGACCGCTCCCCTGTTCTGGCACCGGGACGCCGGTCAGTGGCTGCGCCGCCGCTTCGGGGTCACCGAGGTGGTGCCCGGGAACGAACCGGTGCTCCATGTCAGCTGGTACGAGGCGGACGCGTTCGCCCGCTGGGCCGGGCGCCGGCTGCCGACGGAAGCGGAATGGGAGAAGGCAGCGCGCCACGACCCGGTGTCGGGGCGTTCGCGGCGCTATCCCTGGGGCGACGAGGACCCGACACCCGAGCTGGCGAACCTGGGTCAGCGCCATCTGCGGCCCGCGCCCGCGGGGGCGTATGCCCGCGGCCGGTCCCCGTACGGTGCACGGCAGTTGATCGGTGACGTGTGGGAGTGGACGTCCAGCGACTTCCTCCCCTATCCCGGCTTCTCGGCGTTCCCGTACCGCGAGTACTCGGAGGTGTTCTTCGGGCCGGCCCACAAAGTGCTGCGCGGCGGTTCGTTCGCCGTGGCCCCGGTGGCGTGCCGGGGGACGTTCCGCAACTGGGACCTGCCGGTGCGGCGGCAGATCTTCTCCGGGTTCCGTACCGCGAGGGATCAGTGATGTGCCGTCATATCGCTTACCTGGGACCGTTGGTGCCCCTCGGTGAACTGCTGACGCGACCGCCCCACTCGCTGGTGCGCCAGTCCTGGGCACCGAGACACCAGCGGTACGGGACGGTCAACGCGGACGGCTTCGGCGTCGGCTGGTACGCGGACGGCGATCCGGTACCCGGACGCTACCGGCGCCGGGGCCCGGTCTGGGGCGACCAGACCTTCGCCGACCTGGCCAGGGTGGTGCGCAGCACGGCGCTGCTCGCCGCCGTCCGTGACGCCACCGAGGCGGGCGCCGACGGCGAGGCGGCGGCCGCGCCGTTCGCCGCCGGGCCGCTGCTGTTCAGCCACAACGGTGCGGTGAAGGGCTGGCCGCACTCGGTGGCTCCGCTCGTCTCGGCGCTGCCGCCGGCCGAACTGCTCACGCTCACCGCGCGCTGCGACTCGGCCCTCGTCTGGGCCCTCGTACGGCACCGTCTGGCCGACGGCGACGAACTGCCGCAGGCCGTCACCGACACCGTGCAGGAGGTGGCGGCCGCGGCGCCGGAGTCCCGGCTGAATCTGTTGCTGACCGACGGCGCGACGATCGTGGCGACGGCCTGGGGCGACACCCTGTCGTATCTCGCCGAGCCGGGCCTGCGCACGGTCGTGGCCTCGGAGCCGTACGACGACGATCCGCGCTGGCGCACGGTCCCCGACCGCACGCTGCTGACGGCGACCCGCGCCGAAGTTCTGCTGACCCCGCTCAAGGAGCCCACTGCGTGAGTCCCTTTCTGCTGACCCGTACCCTGCCGGTGGACGCGACGGACGCGGCGCTGCGCGCCGATGTGCTGCACGGTCTGACCCGGCACCCGAAGACGCTGCCGCCCAAGTGGTTCTACGACGCGCACGGCAGCGAACTGTTCGAGGAGATCACCCGGCTGCCCGAGTACTACCCGACCCGCGCCGAGCGCGAGATCCTGATCGACCGCGCCGGCGAGATCGCCCGGGCGTCCGGGGCGCGGACCCTGATCGAGCTGGGGTCCGGGTCGTCCGAGAAGACCCGGCACCTGCTGGACGCGCTGCCCGCGCTGCACAGTTACGTACCCGTCGATGTGAGCGAGAGCGCGCTGCGCGGCGCCGCCGAGGCCATCCTCTCCCAGCGGCCCGAGCTCTCCGTGCACGCCCTGATCGCCGATTTCACGGGCGGTCTCGCGCTGCCGGGAACCCCGGGGCCCCGGCTGGTCGCGTTCCTGGGCGGCACGGTCGGCAATCTGCTGCCCGACGAGCGTGCGGTGTTCCTCAAGTCCGTGCGGTCACTGCTCTCCCCCGGCGACGCGCTGCTGCTCGGTACGGATCTGGTGAAGGACGAGAAGGTGCTGGTCGCCGCGTACGACGATGCGGCCGGCGTGACCGCGGAGTTCAACAAGAACGTACTGCGGGTGGTGAACCGGGAGTTGGGGGCGGACTTCGACCCCACGGGTTTCGATCATGTGGCGCTCTGGGATCCGGAGCGTGAATGGATCGAGATGCGGCTGCGGGCCCGTCGGGCGCACACCGTGAAGATCCCGGGTCTGGATCTGCTGGTGGGCTTCGGGGCCGGCGAGGAGTTGCGTACGGAGGTGTCGGCCAAGTTCCGCAAGGAGGGTGTCCGGGCAGAAGTGGAAGCGGCCGGTCTGCGGCTGGATCAATGGTGGACGGATTCCGCCGGCCGGTTCGCGCTGTCGCTGGCGACGGCGGTCTGAGCGCGGCGGGCCAGCGCCCGGCGGTCCGGCCGGCCGGCCGTCGGGATCGGCGGCAGTACGCGGATCTCGGCGGTCAGTCCGGCCGCCGTCACCACCCGCCACAGTGAGGCGATGAGCGGATCGTCGCCGACGAACGCGGCGGCGCCGGCCGGGGCGGTGTGTTCTCCCGGTGCGGAGCCCTCGTGGCCGGTCGGACGGCAGCCCGTCGCGGGCGCCGTCCGGCCGGTGGTCGGGGTACTCCGGGGCGGCGCGGCGCGGTAGGTGATGCGTACCGGGCGGACCGTGGCGTTCGCGTCGATCGCGGCCTGGAAGGCGGCGGGGCCGAACCGCAGCACGTAGCGCGTGAGCGCCATCCCCAGTATCTGCGAGGCGACGAGCACCGCGCGGCGCGGCGCTTCCGCCGGAACGGGGCAGAC